>JANNGC010000704.1:0-4493 GCA_031380445.1 Pedosphaera sp. | reverse complement strand
CCGCGAATTTTTCCTAGGCAAGCCCGTGTTGCGCCCGCAAATTCCCGCCTTTGAATTTATGGACGTAAAGCTTCCTAATCTGGGTGAAGGCGCGGATTCCGGCACGGTCGTCGGCATTCTCGTCAAACCCGGCGCGCAGGTTAAGAAAGGCCAGAACCTCATCGAACTGGAAACCGGCAAGGCCGTGGCGCCGATTCCGTCGCCCGCTGCCGGCACCGTGACCAGCATTCGCGTGAAGGAAGGCGACAAGCTCTCCGTGGGCGGACTCATTCTCAGTCTCGATGCCGCCGTCGGGGCCGCGCCCGCCATGCCGACCGCGAGCGCGCCGGAAAAGAAAGCCGCCGCGCCGAAGCCCGCCGCGAAAAAAGCCGCCGCCGCATCCGAACCGGATGACGAAGAATCCGGCGAGACGGAAGACGCGGAAATCGTGAACGACAACCCCACCGCGCCGCCGTCCGTGCGCCGGGTCGCGCGCGAACTGGCCATTGATTTGCACAAGGTGCGCGGTGACGAAGAAGGCCGCGTGGGCTGGGAAGAGTTGCGCAACTACATCGTTCGCCTGGAGCGTCTAGCGGCTGCGAAGAAGGCTGCGAAATCCGGCGGCCCCGGCGTCGCGCCGGCGGAGTCGGTGGACTTCTCCGCGTTCGGTTCCATCTACAAGCGCCCCGTCACCCCGTTGCGCAAAGTCATCGCGCAGCGCATGACGGAAAGCCGCCTGGCGATTCCCGAAGTCACGCAGTTCGACGAAGTGGACGTGACCGCGCTGAACGACCTGCGGAAGAAACTCGCGCCCGAGTACGAGAAGAAAGGCGCGAAGCTCACCGTGACCACGTTCGTGCTCAAGGCCGTGGCGAACACGCTGAAGAAGCATCCGAGTTTCAACGCCAGCCTCGACGAACTCGCCAACGAGATCGTGTTCAAGGAATACGTGCATCTCGGTGTCGCGGTGGACACCGAGGCGGGCCTCCTCGTTCCCGTCATTCGCGACGTGGACAAGAAAGACCTCGTGCAAATCTCGAAGGACGTGGCGGAACTCGCCGCGAAAGCGCGCGAGCGCAAGATCGGCCTCGACGACATGCGCGGCGGCACCTTCACCATCTCGAACCAGGGCGCCATCGGCGGCGCGCACTTCACGCCGATTATCAACCGCCCGGAAGTCGCCATTCTCGGCCTCGGCCGCAGCGTGCTGAAGCCTGTCGTGCGCGACGGCAAGATTGAAGCGCGTCTGATGATGCCGATCACCGTGGCTTACGACCATCGCGTCATTGACGGTGGTGCGGCCGCGCGGTTCACCGTGGATTTGGTGGCCGCGATTGAGAAGTTCACCGAGGCCGAAGCGAAGATTTAATTTTTACGAACATGGAACCGATCAAGGCAGAAGTCATCGTCATCGGAGCTGGCCCCGGTGGCTACGCCGCAGCGTTCTACGCGGCGGACAAAGGCAAGAAGGTCATCCTCATCGAGCAGGAGAAAAACCTTGGCGGCGTGTGCCTCAATCGCGGGTGCATCCCGTCGAAGGCGCTGCTCCATGCCACGCACCACATCACGGCGGCGCGCGAGTCCGCCCACCGCGGCATCACCTTCACCGAGCCGGCGATTGATCTGAACAAGCTCCGCGCGTGGAAGGACTCCGTCATCACCAAGCTCGCGGGCGGCGTTAGCACCATTGCGCAGCGGCGCGGCGTGCAGGTCATCCACGGGCGCGGCCATTTCGAGGACGCGAAAACGCTCCGCGTCGAAACGGCGGACGGACAGAAGTTTTATAACTTCGAGCAGGTGATCATCGCCGTGGGCTCGAAGCCCGCGCTGCCCAAGGCCTTTGACCTCGGCAATCCGCGCGTCATGACTTCCACGGAAGCACTCCACATCGAAGACATCCCGGAGAATCTTCTCGTCATCGGCGGCGGCTACATCGGCATGGAACTCGGCACCGTGTACGCCTCGCTCGGCAGCAAAGTCACCGTCGTGGAAGCGGCGGAAGCCCTCCTCGCGGGCGGCGACGCGGACTTGATTCGTCCCGTCGTGAAATACGCGGAGAAGAACTTCCGCGAAGTGCGCTTGAAGGCCAAGGTCGTGAAGATGGCCACCGTCGGCAAACAGATCAAAGTCATCACCGAACAGAACGGCGCGCAAAAAGAGGAACTCTACGACCGCGTGCTGGTTTCCGTGGGCCGCGTGCCGAACGCCGCCGACCTCGGCCTCGACAACGCGGGCATCGAACGCGACGAGCGCGGCTTCATCAAGATCACGCCCCAGCAGCAGACCAACGTCCCCGGCGTCTATGCCATTGGCGACATCGCGGGCGGCGTCATGCTCGCGCACAAGGCTTCCCGCGAAGCGCGCGTGGCGGTCGAGAACATCATCGGCGAGAACACCACGTTCGAGAATGTCGTCATCCCCGCCGTCATCTTCACCGACCCCGAAGTTGCGTGGGCCGGTCTCACCGAGAACGAGGCCAAGGCGAAGGGCATTGAAGTCGAGATCGCGAAGTTCCCGTGGGCCGCGTCCGGTCGCGCCATCACCTTCGACCGCACGGACGGCCTGACCAAGCTCATCATTGACCCGCACACCGAGCGCGTCCTGGGCGTGGGTATCGTGGGCGCGGGTGCGGGCGAGCTGATCGCCGAGGCTGTGGTCGCCATCGAGATGGGCGCGACCGTGGAAGACCTCGCGCTCTGTGTGCATCCGCATCCGACCGTCTCCGAGACGATCATGGAAGCTGCGGAAGTTTTCTTCGGCACCAGCACGCACACCTACACGCGCAAGAAGGCGGAGTAAGAGGCTGCCAGTGTTTTGCGGGCGGCTGCCCGAATGGAGCGCGGCTATGTCCGTAGGACTAGCCGCAGCAGCCACACTTGGAACCCCCCAGCCAGCTTCAACGCGGCCGTTGCCGCGCGCGTTTGTTTTTGCCAAACGCCCCGGCGGCTGCTCTGCTTGCCGCCATTAACACCATGAAAATCACGCCCATGAAAAAGCTCTTGCTCGTCGCCGCGCTCGTCGCGTCCGTCGTCTCCGCCTCCGCGCAATTCAGCAGCCCGCCCACCGGCGTCAACGCCGAGATGCTGAAGATGTTTGGCGACACCAAGGCCTTTAGCGCCAAGGCCACCGCCCGCCTGCTCGACAAGGACCAGAAGGAAACCCTTTCCATGCCGCTGACGATGGCTTTGCGCGACGGCAAGCTGCGCTCCGAATTGAACATGTCCGAGATGCAGGGCAACGCCATCCCCGCCGAGGTCGCCGGCATGATGAAGCAGGCCGGCATGGACCAGATGGTCACCCTCGTGTTGCCGGACAAGAAGGCGACCGTCATCAGCTATCCCGGACTCAAGTCGTATGCCGAGATGCCGTTCACCGAAAACGAGAAGGCGGAGACGAAGGTGGAATTCACCGAAGTCGGCAAGGAAACCATTGATGGCCAGGCGTGCGTGAAGAAGAAGCTCACCACCACCGACTCGAAGGGCCGCCCGCAGGAACTGTTCGTGTGGCAGGCCACCGCCATGAAGAACTTCCCCATCCAGATGGAACTGCCGCAGCGCTCGAACAAGCTCATCATCAAGTTCCAGGCCCCGAAGCTGGAGACGCCGGACGCCGCGCTCTTCGACCTGCCCGCCGGCTACACCAAATACGACAGCATCCAGATGATGATGCAGGCGGCGATGATGAAGATGTTCAGCAACGGGGCGAAGTAGGCAAACAGTCCGCCCGACCAAGCCCGCGCACATGGATGACCTTTACTACATAGCAGTCGGCTCTGAACAGAAAGGCCCGTACGCATTGTCCCAACTTCAGAGCATGTGGCGTTCTGGAGCGATTACCGCCGATACGCTTTACTGCCAGCAGGGATTCGATGAGTGGGTCGCCATTGCATCTCTCGCACAGATTCTCGATGGACAGTCTGCACCCACCGCATTAACTGCGCAGCATCCGGGGTTAACCAACTTGGAGAGTGATAAGCGCATTCTTCCGGCACTTATCCTTTGCTTATTTTTCGGTGTCATTGGCATCCATGCCTTCTACGCAGGACGGGTGCGGCAAGGGATTCTTTTCTTGGGATTTCCCGTATTGGGCTTTCTCGCCATGTTGGTGCTACCGTTCGGTTTTGCCGGTGTCATGCCGTTCGTGGTGCTTCTTTTCGCGGCGGTCTTTGCGCTCGGAGATTTGATTCGGATTCTAACTGGAGCTTACAAGGATGGAAAAGGACGCAAGATTACGAAGTGGACATGAGTGACGCACGAACGAGTGACTTAGCCATGCGAATTCTCCTTCTCTCCATCCTGACGTGCGGCGCTCTGTTCAGTGGTCGCGCCGCTGACGTTCAGGGAGCGGCCAAGACCAACGCGCCTTGCCCCGGTTGCGTGAAGATTTTCAACGGGGAGAACTTCGAGGGCTGGGAGGCCGACCCTTCGACGTGGAGCATCACGAACGGGGCCATGCGCGGGGTGGGCGGCACGTCGCGGCTCGCCTACACGAAGCAGGATTACGGCAGCTTCCGG
>JANNGC010000692.1:0-6536 GCA_031380445.1 Pedosphaera sp. | reverse complement strand
CGCCGGCACGTCCGCGCTCGCCCATGAGGGGAATGATTCCACGAACAGCCTGTGCCTCGGCGGGCAGCGCGACGTGCTGAACCTCGGCGATATATTTTCCGGCGGTTTTGCCGTCCACGGGTATCTGGATGAAGTGCGCCTCTGGTCGGAGGCGCGCACGGCGCCGGAGATCATCGCGGGGATGAACGGCGAGATTCGCTCGGGGCCGGGCTTGCTGGCGGCGTTCGGTTCGGGCGGCGATTACGAAAACATCCGCGGCACGACCGGCGCGACCATCGGGACGCAATTTGCGCTGCGCGAAAGCGGGTTCGGCCTTTTGCCGCGCGGGCTGTGCATCCCGTGGAAGTACGGCCCGCCGGAAATGGATGGCACGGTGGATGCGTTCCTCGAGTATCGCGGCGCGGAGACGATGGTACTGCGCTCGTCGGACCCGTTTTCGAGCGCGCCGGATCAGCCCGCGTATTTGGTCCGTTCGGTTCCGAATCTTTCGGGGGGCAGTCATCTCTACATAGGCGTGCCCGCGCTGCCGCAGGCCGGGCTGCCGCAAATTCCGCGCCTGCAAGTGAAGTGTGATGTGAATCCCACGAACAGCGACGCGCCAGATTTGGGCGACTGGGAGGCTCGGCTGACGCAGGACGGTTTGCAGGGCGGCACGCGCTATGTGGAGGCAGACCCCCCGTTCCAGCCCACGCCGCATTGGGCCGCCTGGTCGCAAAGTTTTTCCAACTGGGACGGGGCCACGCTGGGGGCTTTTGAATTTCATCAGGACTACGAGTTCATCATTCACGAGGCTCACCTGAACCATTTCACCAATGACGTGCGCCTGGTGATCCAGTACGGGGACTACGTGGGCGGCGGCGAACTGCTGACCGCGCCGGGGACCGCGCTGACGAACCAGCCCACGACCTACGCCCCGGCCACTTGGTGCGCCCAGGCCGTGACCGGCTTGCGTTCGGCCAGCTATTCTGGCGTCGTCTCCAATGTGACTGTGGCCGCAGGTGAGTCGGGCTGGACGGTGTTGCTGTTGTCGGGGCCGAATCCGCTCAGTGCCACCGAGATTGATTCGGCGGCCGTGGGCTTCGACGGATCCTTCACGGTTCATGGCTCCTTTCCGGGCGAGTTTCCGATGTATGTGCGCCTTGATCCGCGTTCCGGCTACGGTTATTTGCCGCCGGAGTTCACCGGTTCCGGCGCTGTGCCCTCTGACATTGCTGGGAACACCTTGCTGACTTATCCCCCCTGTGGCGCAAGTTGTCTCGCACAGGCGATTCGCTTCCGCGTGCTGTCGCCGCCGGGTCCGGTGAGTGTCACCGGCATGTCGCCCACGACCGGCTCGCCGGAACTGGTGCTGCGCGCCACGCCGCTCAAGACGCTGCCCGCCACCATCGTCACGCTCACCGGCACGAACCTGCACATGGGCTTCGAGGTGTATCTGAGCAAATGCAACCTCGACCCGCTGTCCCTCTGCACCGAGGGCGTGGACATTTTCCGCTGCACGATCCTGAGCAATGATGTCGAGCGGCGCACGCTCACCGTGCAACTGCCGGCGGACAACGTGAACTTCTACGGCTCGATGCAGTGGGTGCTGAAGGATTTGGACTCGGGCCATCCGGGCTGGACGCCGTGGGTTTACGGGCCGACCGGCTTCGGCGTGAACCGCTCTCATCCGTATCCGGTCCTGCACGGGTTCGAGTTCATCAACCGTGATGACGGCCCGAGCACCGAAGAGTTCGAGGCGTGCTACGGCTACAGCATCTTTCTTCCCGGGCCGATTCCGATCCGCGATCCGTACTACGGGCTGTGGGCCATCGTGTATTTCGCGATGATGGATGGCACGCGTGGTTCCTGTTACGGCATGGCGGGGACTTCGCGGCTGCTTCAAGAAGGTTCGCTCCCCATCGGGATTTTTGACGTGGCGGACGGCGACGGCGTGCATGGCGTGCAGTTCGCGAACGGCTATCTCGGAACGGCGATGTGTGACATTCCCGGCCTGCTGTGTCCGAACAAGCCCTCGCGCTGGACAGGCTTTGATGCGTTCCAGCCCTTCCGGCCCAAAAATCTGTGGGCGCAAATCACCACGATGGCTGGCGCGCAGACTTCCGCCGAGGCCATCGGCTCGTGGCTCTCGCAACTGCACCGCCCCAGGATGTTCGGTCCGCGCCGGGGCTTTGCCGCCGGTGATCCGGTCGCGGTGCTGAACCGCGTCCGCGACAATCCAGGCGAGTACAGCATCTGCGTGCAGTTGCGCGATTTCGGCGCGGGCCACTGCGTCACGCCTTACGGCGTGATCGATGGCATGGGTCTGGCCGGGGACGCGCTGACGCCCATCACGCAGGCTGACCTGTCACTGATCAAAATTTACGACAACAACTGGCCGGGCCAGGAGCGGCTCATCGAGGTGAACCGGAGCGAGAACTCCTTTCGATACCACCCGGGCTTTGGCACCAACATCTACGCTGGCCCCGGCATGTTTTACACATCCATGTCCATCTATCGCGGCTCGCGTCATGCGCCTGACCCGTTCTTCATCGGGCGCTACGGATTGGAACATCTCCGCATCCTCACGGTCGGCGCGGCGGACTCGTCCATCACCGACGCGGCGGGCGGCGTGGCGGGGTACGACAGCGAGCGCGTGACGAACAGCTACGAGGGCGCGCTGCCGTTCATGCCCTCCGGCTTCCTGCCGGACGCGAGCAACCGCTTCGATACGACGATGTTTTTCCTCCCCGCGTCGAACGCGCCCGTGGCGGGCCGCTTCACCTCGCTCGGATCAAACGTCCTGCTCTACGCCGCGATGGGCTGGACGGACATGGCGTTTGGTTGCCACGCGCCGGACACCGCGGCGAGCAACACGATTGACGGACTCGTGATGAGCGAGGCGCTCGGCTTGCAGGCCATGGGTTTCCGCGCCGGTGCGCCGGTGCGCGACTTCGGCATCATCGTCGCCAGCCGCACGGGCACGGCGGCGCAACGGCTCTTCGAGATCGACGCAGGCGTCGATGAGCTGACGCCGAACGTCCTCGTCTCGCGCGTGGACGAGCTCGGCTTGCGGCTGCGCAACCGCGGAGCCAGCGCGCTCTTTTTCCGCCTGAACATTTCCGGCGTGGATGCGGACGCCGCCGCCTTCGCGCACGCCTATGGGTTTCACACGCTGCCGCCACTGGCCACGATCACGTTCCGGCTGCCGCCCGGCACGCCGCGCCGCCTCCTGCTCGAATTGGATCTCGACAGCGACGGCACGCCCGAGACGACCGAGGAAGTGCCCGCCGCCGGACAGTTGCGCGCGGATCGTGAGTCCAGCCAGCTCGCCCTGCGCTGGCGTCGCGCCGCCCGCACCGAGACGCTCGAAAGCGCGAGCAAAGTCGCCGACGAGCCGTGGATTCCGGTGGGCGCCAGCGTCACCACCGAGGGGCCGGATCAAGTCGCGCGGGTGAACATGGCGGAGCCGTCGCGCTTCTTCCGTCTGAAAGTGGCGGGCACCAATTGCTTCGACCTCTCCGCCGAAGCCACCGGCCCGCGCCCGAATCCGTGGGACACGAACGGGTGGAAGTTTGAATCCTTCACCGCCTTCGGCGCGATGCAGTCGCAAAACCAAATCCTGACCCGCAGCGGTCACACCGGACTCGACGTGCAACACACCCTGCGCCTCCATCCGCACGACGATTACCAGGTCATCCACCTCGACGTGTTTCAAACCAGCGGCTACGTGACCTTCGAGGCCGTCGGCGCGCTCGGCGCGGTCGTGGCCCGCGCCACGCTCACCGGAATCGGCACCAACGTGCAGCGCGTCACCCTGCGCGGCTTCCGCGACCGGCTGCATTACATCCGCATGATCTCGCCGAACGCGCAGTGCCTGCTCCTGAATGTTTGCGGCGAACGCGAGGCGCAGACGGTGAGCCAGCAGCCGCCGCCCGCCTGCGTGAGCTTCGAGAACCTGCCGCCGGACTTCCTCAACAGCCCGGCCTCCTTCGGATTCTTCGCCATCGCCACGGACCAGGGGCCGATGGCGATTGAACCCGTGCCCGGCTCCGGCGTGAACGGACTCAAGCTGATGGGCAACGTGACGGTGCAACTCGCCGGCTCCCTCACCTGCAACCGATTGACCATACGTCTGCGCGACTTTCCCGGCGGCGGGTTCTGTGTAGCCTTCGACCAGTTTGGATTCTCGCTGGACGGGGCGACCACAGTGGGTTCGGCCGAGCCTGAGACCATCGTCCTCGAAAGCCCGGGCATTCACAGCGTTCAGATCGGTCTGCACGGCGTGGCGCACCTGCTGGAGATCTGCATCGAACCCAGCGCGCCGTAGGCGTGGCTGCCCCGGGTAGGTCAGGCGTCCCGCCTGACGGTTCACGAGGCTTCCCAGCCCCGTATTCCCAACAGGCGCAGGCGAACGGGCCGCAAGATGCGGACCGAATCCCGCCCGCGCGGGACTGGAAGCCTGGCCAACGTTATCAACCCGCGCTTTCAATCCCACCCCAGACCGCTCTGTCCCTTGCAGTGCCGGGCGAGTTCCGGCTAACTCATCCGCATGTCCACCATTGCAGTTCTCGGAACGCTCGACACCAAAGGCGAGGAGCACGGCTTCGTTGCCGAACTGATTCGCGCGCGCGGGCACACCGTGCTCGTCATTGATGTCGGCACCTTGGAGCCCCCGAAAATCAAGCCGGACATTTCCCGCGAGGAAGTGGCGCGTGCAGCGGGCTTCGATCTCGCGGCACTCGTGGCCCGACGCGACCGCGGCGAAGCCGTCACCGCCATGTCGAAAGGTGCGCCGATCATTTTGTCGCGTCTGCTGGCGGAGAAGAAAATTGACGGCGTGATTTCGCTGGGCGGCGGCGGCGGCACTTCCATTTGCACCTCGGGAATGCGCGCGCTGCCGATTGGTTTCCCCAAGCTCATGGTCAGCACGCTGGCCAGCGGCAACACCGCGCAATATGTCGGCGTGAAAGACATCGCGATGATGCCGAGCATTGTGGATGTCGCGGGGTTGAACCGCATCTCGCGGCCCATTCTCACGCGCGCGGCGGGCGCGATTTGCGGCATGGTGGAAATGTCCATTTCAGTTGCGACGGACAAGCCCGTCATTGTCGCCAGCCAGTTCGGCAACACCACGGACTGCGTGAACCACGCGCGCAAAATTTTGGAAGCGAAAGGCTATGAAGTGCTCGTCTTCCACGCCACCGGCACCGGCGGGCGCACCATGGAATCGCTCATCGAAGCCGGACTCGTGACGGGCGTGCTCGACATCACTACGACCGAGTGGGCGGATGAACTGGTCGGCGGCATTCTCGGTGCGGGGCCGACGCGCTGCGAAGCGGCGGCGAAGCACGCCGTGCCCGCCATCGTCACGCCCGGCTGTCTCGACATGGTGAACTTCGGCGCGCGCGAAACCGTGCCCGCCAAATTCGCGGGCCGCCTCTTCTACCAGCACAACCCGCAAGTCACGCTCATGCGCACCACGCCGGACGAATGCAAACGCCTCGGTGAAATTCTCGCGGAGAAAGTGAACGGCTCGAAGGCTCCCGTCACGGTGCTGCTCCCGTTGCGCGGCATCAGCGTGATCAGCGCAGCCGGCCAGCCCTTCCACGATCCGGCGGCGGACGCGGCGTTGTTCGCTTCGTTGAAGGCGAATCTCCGCAAGGACCTTCCCGTGCGCGAACTCGACTGCAACATCAACGACGACGCGTTCGCGGAAGCGTGCGTGGAAGAGCTGTTGAAAAATATCGCGGCCCGGAAAACATAAATCCGTCCGTCTTCAGTCACCTCACTTCCGGTCCTTCGTCCGCACGCTGAACTTGACGGTGGGCTTGCCCGTCTTGTTGACGATGCGCGCGTTGCTCTTGCGGCGACGGCGTTCGAGACGAGCGTCATTCGAGAAGCGCGGCGCGAGGACCACGACGAGGATCACAAACAGGAGCAAGCCGCCAATCATCCACACCATCGGGTTCTCGAAACTCATGCAGTTGATCTGAGGCGTCGGGAGAATTTTGTAAAGCGAGGGATCATGTCCTCGCGGAGCAAACTGAAGCGTGGTCGCCAGCGCGAGCCTCGGTCGGATTTTGGCGTTTGGCATTTTTTCCGCGCCTTGTTACTACCGCGCGCATGAAATCACCCAAGTTTGTCGCGTTCGTCTGCGTCGCCGCATTGGCCGTGGGATTGTTCTCCGGCTGCACCACCACGAAAACCGCCGGGACGGGCGACAGTTTCAAAGGGCCGATTGGCCTCCAGCTCTACAGCCTGCGCGGCGATTTCAGCAAGGACGTGCCGGGCACGATGGCGAAGGTGCGCGGCTTCGGTTTCAAATATGTGGAACTCGCCGGCACCTACAATCTCACGGCGGAGCAGATGCTGGCGCTGCTCAAGTCGAACGACCTGAAGGCGGTGAGCGGCCACTTCAATTACGACCTCTATCGCACCAACGCGCACGCGGTGGCGCATCAGGCCAAGGCCCTGGGCCTGAAGTACGCGGGCTGCGCGTGGATTCCCCACAAGGGCGACTTCGACGAGAAGGGTGCGCGGGACGCCGCCGCCGTGTT
>JANNGC010000685.1:0-1616 GCA_031380445.1 Pedosphaera sp. | reverse complement strand
CCACCGCCAGATTTCCGCTTTGCCGCCGCCCGTTTCCCCACTAGCCTCCGCGCCACTTATGGCACTCGACGACATTTTACTGGAAGCGGAAGAGAAGATGGAAAAGACCGAGCAGGTCGTGCATCAGGAATTTGCCGGCGTCCGCACCGGCAAGGCGTCCCCTGCCCTCGTGGAAAACATCATGGTCGAGGTCTATGGCACGCACTCGCGCATCCGCGAACTGGCCGGCATCACCACGCCCGAGTCGCGCATGATTCTCATTCAGCCTTGGGACGCCAGCACCACCGGCCCCATTGAGAAGGCGATTCAGAAGGCGAACATCGGCATCAATCCCACCGTGCAGGGCAAGCTCATCCGCATCGTCCTGCCCGACCTCAGCACCGAGCGCCGCCAGGAGATGGTGAAGATCGCGCGCAAGATGTCCGAAGACGGCCGCGTCGCCGTGCGCCACGTCCGGCGCGACGCGATGGAAAGCATCAAGAAGGAATCGAAGGCCAGCGGCAACTCCGAGGAGGACGTGGAAAAAGCCGAGGCCGAAGTGCAGAAGCTCACCGACACCTACATCGGGAAAATTGATTCCCACCTCGCGTCGAAGGAGAAGGAAATCCTAACGGTTTGAGCGGCGGCTACTTTGCCGCCTTCAGTTCCCACCGCTCGCCGAAAAATCCTGCGTCCACCACCTTGCCCGGCCAGCGGGAATTCGGCGGCGTGTTCACGTCCACCACGGCCCAGTCGGGGAGCTTCGGCACCTGGCGCGCGTTGTTCAGGTAGTCGTATTCGCGGAAGGTGAAGCCGCTGTTCAGCACCACGTAGCGCGCCGGGTTCAGCGGGTTCGGGTAAATCATCAGCGGCACATGGGTCGCCGACGGAAAAGTTTTCGCCCCGGCTGTCACGTTCTGCGCCGTCCATGACACGGGCAGTTTGTCCTGCAACTTTGCGAGCCACTGATTGCTCTCCGCGTCGCCCCAGAGAATCAGGCTGTGCGCCGCGATGTCGTTGGTCGTAACGGCGGTGTCGTCCTTCACGCGCGCGTCGCCGCGAAAGTGCCGACGCCATTCGTTCGTGAAGTGCGCCATCTCGCTCGCGACCCACGCGCTGACTTTTTCGTTGGAGGATTTTCCGGTCGGGCGCACGACGAGGAAGCTATTCATGAAGGCGTCATCAATCGGGCCTTGCAGGGCGTGGCGTTTGCGCAACGTGTTTTCCGGCAACGTGCCGGCCAGCCATTGGCCGTCGGCGACATGGAACTTCGCCTCCCACGAACGATCCGAGCCGGGCTTCGGCCCCGCGAGTTCCTTGCCGTTGAGAATCACCTTCACCGCTTCGCGCGCCTCGAACGGCGCGAGGCCCGACGGCATGGAGAGGTTGAGCGCGGTCACGTTTTCGGCGTCCACGCGAACGGTGTTGCCCGCGAGGATGGACGCGCTGACGCGCGCGCGCTTCCAGTGCTGCTCCAGCGCGTCCACGGTGAGCCATGCGGAGTTGTTGTAACGCAACGTCCAGGTCGTGAAGCGAATCTCCTTCGGCAGCGGATCGCGCCCCTGCTCCACAATGCGGTCAATGCGGCGGCTGACCTCCTGCTTCGCCACCGGATGATACGCGTGCTTCGTCCCCGG
>JANNGC010000370.1:0-16812 GCA_031380445.1 Pedosphaera sp. | reverse complement strand
GACTTCGATGGCGACGGCCTCGCCGACGTGTGGGAAGCCGCCTACTTCGGCAACAGTTCCACGAACAGCGCCGCCAACGCCGCGCTCGACACCGATGGTGACGGCATGACCAACCTCGACGAATACCGCGCCGGAACGAATCCGACCAACGCCCTGAGCCTGCTCAAAGTCGTCTTCACCGAGACCAACGCGGGGGTGTTGAGCTTTGTCGCGCAGACCGGCCTGACCTACTCCGTGCAATGGCGCACCAACCTGCTCACGCCGACCTGGACGAACCTGACCAGCATCAACCTCAGTCCCATCATCCGCACCGTGACCGTGGACAGCGCCACCGCCCCGCCGGGCGTGGAGCGTTACTTCCGCGTCGTCACGCCGCTCGTGCCGTAGTGCGCGGGCCGCCAGCCTCCGGCTGGCTGGAAAATTCAAGCGCCGGTCTGACTCCAGACCGGCGCTTTTTTCATGGATGAGCGCGACCGACTCCGGGATGAGTTGTTGACCTTCACGTTTCCTCCGTGCGTGGTCGGAGTCGGCGCTCCGTGTCCCCATCCGATACGTGCGACCGCCTCTTTGGACACGGCGACTCTCCCGATGAAGCCGGCAGGTGTCTGGAACACGTCTTCAACTTCAGAGATTAAGTCGGCGACTCCATTTATCGCCTCTTCCAGTGCATGGCTCGTGCCGTCGTGTCCATAGATCGCGTCGGCCAGTCCATTTATGATGACGACAACTGTCTGGATGACGTCGGCCAGTTCGTCGAACGCGTCGGCGTGTCCCTGTATCGCGTGTTCAACTCCGCGGATGACATCTTCAACTCCATTCTCGACGGCGGCAAGTGTGTGGATGAGAACGGCGAGTCCATTTATGGAGACGGCCAGCGCCTTTTAAGGTGGAGTGAGACTCCGTCGAACCCTGATCTCTTTCCGAAAGAAATGGCGCGGCAACCGCTCGACAGGAGTCTCGCCCCACCCATCCTGCGGTAGGGACGCGTTGCGCGCGTCCGCTCCACCGAAGCCGCGCGACCAGGGTGCGATTGAAAGTGGCGGCGGCTGCGCCGCCGCTGCTTCGGAGTTCGGGCTAAAATTCTTTCAGAAAAAGTGTCAGATTTCCCGCCCGATGGCCCTTCTATGGAGGTGAGGAAGAATTTTATTCGGCAAAGGCTGCGCACGCAGGACTGGCGGCAACTGCCGGCGGAACTCGGCTATCAGGCCAGACGCCTGGGCGAACAGTGGGAGGTGCCAAGTCTGACCCTCTGGCGGGCTTTTCGCGAAGTATTCCGTATCTCCCCGCAGCGGTTGCTCAATGAGTTCCGCGATTTGAAGGCTCGGGAACTGGCGCGCGGCGGCGTCCGCAAAAAAGAAATCGTCCAGTTGCTCGGCTACAAGCACGCCGCGCATCTCAGCCGCCGCCTTCGGCAAGGCGCGTGGCACGCGCTGGAACTGCTGGGTCGGGACGCCTCCGGCTTCGCCGGAGATATTCACAATTCTGAAAGCCAGAGTTAATTCTTTGCCGTTGGCAACGCCCGCCATCGGCGTAAAAAGGCATCCGCGAGAAAAAACTTTTCGCGTCCACGGGATCGCGGCCTAAAACCGTGCCGGCGCACCGGGGACGGAAGGCTCGCGCGGAAGAAAACGGAAAACAGCAAAGCGGGAACACGCCCCTTCCAATTGAACAGGAGAGCTATGAATAAACACCACACATGGATTCTGTCCTTCATCATCACGGTGGCCGGTGCCGCCGCCCAAGTGGCGGGGCCAAGAGGTGTGGCACCTGCGCTCACCCCGGCTGATTTGGTGAAGGCTGGCGTGCCTAAAGTCATCGAGCGCGGTCCAAACCATCGCAAATGGGCGCATGTCACACCGAGCACGGGGCCGGATGGGCTGACCGTGCTAAAAACCAATCGTTACACGGAAATTGGCACGGGCTTGCATTACCAGCGGAACGGGGAATGGCTGGAGGCCAGGGAAGTCATCGAACTCGTGCCCGGCGGCGCGCTGGCCTCCGAGGGCGCGCACCAGGTCGGCTTCGCGGCCAATCTGAACACACCGGGAGCCATCAACCTGCTGCTGCCGAATGGACAACGCCTGCGCAGCCACATTCTTGGCCTCGCCTACACGGATGCGGCCACGGGTGCGAGCGTGCTGCTGGCCGGGATCAACGATTCTGTCGGCCAGTTGGTGGGCGACAACCAGATCATCTATCAGGACGCCTTCAAGTTTCCCGACGGCACGCAGGCCGACGTGCGTTACACCTACACCCGGTCCGGGCTGGAGCAGGATGTTATCCTCCGGCACGCGCCGCCCAGGCCCGAAGCCTACGGGCTGAATCCGGCCACCACGCGGCTCGAAGTGTACACCGAGTTCACCGAGGCTCCGGAACCGGTCAAGCTGTCCAACCGCCTCTCCACGGCGGATCCGGCGCGGCGTGCCGCCCTGACTATGCCGGACTTGGTGGATGAACATCTGGACTTTGGCCCCATGCAGTTCGTGGCCGGACGGGCCTTCCCCTTGGGCGAGGAAGACAATCCCGAGGCGGTTCCCACGGCCAAATCCTGGGAGAAAATTCAGGGGCGCACTTTCTTGATCGAGGCCGTTCAGTATCCCGCCATCCAGGACTCGTTGAAAACTTTGGAGGCCAAGGCCGGACCCAAGCGGGCGGACGCACTGCCCAAAGCGCGCCCAGGCCGGACCTTTCCCAACGCGCCGCGCCGCGCCGGGAAGGCGACTGAGAGCATCAGACGCACCGCCGCCCTGTCCGGCCCGCCGTCCGGCTTCGTCATTGATTACAGCGCGGTGATCAGTGGCGTGACCAACTTCACGTTTGCGGCCGATCAGACGTACTACGTGAGTCTCGGCATTTTCAACTTGTGGGGCACCACAGTTTTGGAAGGAGGCACCGTCATCAAGTTCACCAACACCGCTTCCTACAACTCCGGCACCATGCTGAAATTCAGACAAGGCGTGGACTGCCAGACCTCCCCCTATCGCCCCGCCGTGTTCACCTCCATGCACGACAACACCGTGGGCGACCCCATCCTGAACTCGACCGGAAATCCGACCAACTTCTGCTCCTATGCCATGTTGTATCTCGGCTTCGCACCCGGCACCTATTTTGACTTTCACGATGTGCGGATTCGTCATGCCAATCGCGCCATTTACGGAGTGGCCACCACCCAGGTGGACTTTCGCAACAGTCAGATTTCCCGCTGCCGCACGGCCTTCATAAACCAGACCGCCTCTTGGAACATCCGCAACGTGCTCATCACCGGCGTGGACACGGCCTTCGACGGCACCGGCCCGCACACCAATCGCGCGGAACATCTCACGCTCCACTCCGTCAGCAACTTCCTGAGCAGCGGCCTGCCCGCCGTGAATCTTACCAACTCTCTGCTCATCGGCGTGACGAACAACGTCCTCTGGACCGGCACCGGCGTGGAAACCAATCTCAGCGGCGCGGGGATTTTCCAAACCGTGGGCGCAGGCGCGCACTACCTCGCCGACCCCAGCCCCTACCGCGATGCGGGCACGACCAACATTCAGGCTGCTTTGCGCGCCGACCTGCGCCAGCGCACCACCTACCCGCCTCTAGTCATCGCCCCGGCGGGCTACTACTACGGCGTGAGCCAGACCTGGTTCCCGCGCGCGGCCCGCGACACCGATTTGCCTGATCTGGGCTACCACTACGACCCGCTCGACTACGCCATCAGCGCCATTTACCTGACCAACGCCACCATCACCGTCGAGCCGGGCACCGCCATCGGCGTGTTTAATGTCACGAACACGGCTTACTACGGACTGGCCTTGAGCGATGGAGCGCGGCTGCTCGCCGAGGGGCGGGCGGACGCACGCGTGACCTTCACCGACTACGCCACCTGCAGGAGATGGCGAACACCAGTTGGGCCGGGCCGATTCACTCGCTCGTGGATACGTGGAACGGTGCTTCTGGCACGCCCGAGTTGCGCGCCCGCTTCACCGACTTCACCGCGCTCGGCGGCACCACGCCCCACTTGTATGGCAACGACGCCGGACCGCCCTGGCACCTGACCGATGTGCAGTTCCACGGCGGCAGCCTTTACAACTACGGCGCGGCGGCGGGCCTGACCAACGTGCTGTTCAACCGCGTGTTCCAGGAAATCACGCTACTCTCGGACGTGACCAACCGCTGGTTCAACGCCACTCTCATTACGGAGGAAGTTTCAGCGCGTATTCTTACTACGGCAGCAACGCCCTGCGCGTACACGACGCCCTGTTTGTGAACACCAGCCTGGACACCGATCTGGTCAGCAGCCACATCGGCTACCTGGGCAGTGGACGCCTGGCGCCGGACACCAATGCCACGGATCGCGTCCTGACGGGGCTGGTTTTCCAAGCCGGTTCGCTGGGTCGCTTCTACGTCCCCACCAACACCGCGCTCTCCAACAACGGGAGCCGTAACGCCACCAACGCCGGCCTCTACCACCACACCATGCTGACGAACAACGTGAAGGAGACCAACACCGTGGTGGACCTCGGCTTCCACTACGTCGCGACCGACGCCAACGGCACGCCCCTCGACTACGACGGGGACGGCGTGCCGGACTATTGGGAGGACACGAACGGAAACGGCAGCGCCGAAAGCACGGAAATCAACTGGAAGAACTGGGACACCGACGGCGACGGCGTGAGCGACGGCTTGGAACTTTTGCAAGGCCGAAACCCTTTCGGCGGCACGACCAATGACATCAACAATCTTCTCAACCTGCGCGTGTTCACGCCTTTGAAATAAGGAACAGCCATGAAACAAAACTCCATCTTCATGATTCTCGTCCCGCGCTTCTACGCGGCTTTCCTTTTTGCCGCCGGTTGGGCCGCCGAAGTGCAGGCGCAAATCGTGGAAATTCCCTACAAGTTTGTCGCGGCTGCGAAATACAACTCACTTGGGCAATTGGTATCGCCGGCGTGCTCACAAGGTGGGGTGCCCTCAGGCGAAGGCGTGCTTGCGGTCACGCCAGGAGTGACAAGCTTGTTGTATATTCCTTTGGAAAAGGAGTGCGAGTTGGCCTGCAACCCAAATCCTTGGTCACCGGTGGTGACTTTCACAACCAATACTCTGTCGCCGTGTTTAGTGGCCAGTATCTACTGTGGAACGATGTTCGGCCCGACTGCTTACGTTGATTGTAACGGAGTAGATACAATCGCCGCAGCCGTCAGCGTGAACCAGTATTCCGGCTCCATCAAAAACGATGCCTGCGGTGGTGCGCTGTGGGCTGATGGAAAATCTGAGGCGAAAGTGTGGTACGAACCTCCCGGCCCGAACACGGTTGGCGCGCTGCCCTTGCCTCCCCCGCTCACCTGGAGCATTCCCGTCAACCCATCAGGCGCGATTATTGTGGGAACGATGATCACTTCCAACAGCCCACACATGGTGACAGTGCGAGCCGGGATGAAAGGAGGTACGATCCGCATCCGCGCCAGCAGCGGCAACTGTTTCGTGGAAATGGACATGGACGTGGTGGACCCGCGCGAAGGCGGGGGTGGCGGTTGTCCGGGCAGTTGCCAGCCCACGCCTTACAACCGAGGGGGGGCAACACCGCCCATCTTTGGCGGCGGTTTTCATAACCTTTCCTCTGAAGGCGGAATGGGATTGGAGTGGAGTTTGGGGAGAAGGGCTGGCGGAGCGAGCGCCGGCAACTTGTTTTTGAGCCTCGCTGCACCGGGCGAATTAAACATGATACCTGCGGATCTTTCCCTGCCGTGGTCATCGAAAAATCTGGAGGTGATTTATCAAACGCCCGGCGGAGGCTCAACTTTCCTGAAACAAATCCGTGTGCCGGACGGATTGGTTGACATTGCCAGCAACGATCCCGGCGATCCCTATTACGTAATTTTTTATCCAAACAGCGGCATCGGAGCGCGCAGTTCAAACAGTTACGCGGTTTCCGGCAGCGCCCTGGTTTCGTGGAAAATCGAAGGCTCCAAAAACGAGGGCCGCACCTATTTGACCATCACAGAAACTCGGCTTGGAGAAAACGAGCGCATTTCAAGAATTTACAGCGATGATATGGTCAAGCTGGCCATCACCAATGCGGATTTGACGGCCTTGTCCTTCACCACCTCTCAAACGGCTACAACAAGAGTGGAATACTTGAATACTTTCGCCGCCAATGGTACGCCAGCGCTGGCGGTGCATAGCACCAGTAAGGAATTTACCGCCTCGAACGGCCCCGAACGCCTCACCCGCGAAGTCGCCGGCACCGGCTCCGACGCCCACACCAACACCTACAGCTACTACACCAACGGCCTGCTCGAACGAGTGGTGCGCGATGATGGCTCGTGGGAGCATTACGTTTACGACGCGCAATTGCGGCCGGTGCAGATTTTCTCCGCCTTTGGCGATCAAGGACCGACGACCGCCACCAATCTCTGCCGCCTGACCGAACACAGCTACGACACGAATCTGGTCAGCGCCTTCCACGATGCCGGCGTGTATCATCCATCTTCTCCACGGCGCACCGTTGAATACTGGCTTGGCCAGACGGTTTCAGTCCGTTTTCAAGCGTTTACGTTTGAGACAAATTGGGTGGTACAAAGTTTGTCCGGCGCCTTGTCGGGGCCGGGAAATTTGACCAACACCACGACCCTTTTCACGAACGGATTCTTCTACCGGGAGCCGCGCAGCGTGGAAAATCCCGACGGCACCATGGAGTTCTACGAATACACTTGGGGCGGCAAGAATCCGCCCTTCCTGTCCGCGCAAAACACCAACTGGACCAACACGGTTTATGTCGGCGTGCCGAACTCCGGGAAGACCGCCATCGTGGACGGCAACAAGACCGTGACAGTGAAAGGCCCGCTCGGGCAGTTGATCAGCACCACCACCACGGACATCGCTTCGACCAACAAGGTCATCGCTCAACAACTGTTCGGCGCGCTCGACGTGTATTCCCGTCCGCAGGCGGTGACGAACCTCGATGGCACTTGGGAATACTCGGCGCGCTTCTGCTGCGGCGACACGGTGACGACCAATCGCGAGGGGACCGTGACCACCAAGATTTACGACGTGCTGAACCGCCTGCTCACCACGACGGCCAACGGCGTGACCCACAGCAACACTTACGACGCGGCGGGGAGCGTGGTCAAGGTCGAGCGCATCGGCACAAACGGAAACGTAATTGTTCAGCAGCGCAGCGGCTACGATACCGCAGGGCACATGACCGCCACCACCAATGCGCTGGGGGAAGTGACGTTGTTCACGGAGGCGCATGGCTTGTCCGGCACTACGAACCTCACCACGCGGCTGACCAACTCCAGTTCCGGGCCGCAGCGCATTGAGGCGCGTTACTTGGATGGACAGACCAAGAGCCTCACGGGCGGGCTGGCGCATCCGGTGCGTTACGAATACGGGCCGACCAATGGCGGCACCTTCACCAAGGAAATCAAGCTCGCCGCCAATGGCAGCGATACGGGCGAATGGACGATCCAGTTCTACGACACGGCGGGCCGATCTTACAAAACGCTCTACGCCGACGGCGCGTTCAGCCAGACGTTCTACAATGCGAAGAGCCAGCAGACGAACAGCGTTGATCCTGACAACGTCAGTCGGTTGACGAGTTACAATGCGCTCGGGCAACCGGCGCACACAGCCGTTGATTCCAATTTGAACGCAGCCATTGATTTGAGCGGAAACGACCGCGTGCAGCGGACAACAAATTACGTGGCGAACAACGGTATGGCCGATGTGCATCGGTCAAGTTCGTATCAACTGATCGAGGGCGGCTCGGAGGTGTTGGTCAATACTGTGGAAGCCAGCGTGGATGGGCTGCGTTCGTGGAGCATCACGGATGCAGGGACGACCAGCAGCCGAACATTTTACCCCGGCAGTGGAGTGCGGATTCAAATGAATTGGCGGGTGGACGGCTCGTGCGCAAGCAACCACTTCGTGAACGGGAGGCTGACGAGCAGCACACAGTTCGATGCCACGGGCAGCCAGCTTGGTGCGACCACCTTCGCCTACGATGCCCACGGGCGGCGGATTCAATCCACGGACGCGCGCAACGGGGCAACGACAAACAGTTTCAATGATTTGGATCAAGTCATCAGCACCACCACGCCCGGGCCGTTTTATCTGCGGACCCAGGTGCAGCACGACAGCTTGGGGCGGCCCGCAATCACTACGCACCCAGACAACCGCTCGCTGACGAACGAGTATTTTCCCGGCGGCGAGTTGAAGAAGAGTTCGGGGGCACGCACCTATCCGGTGGAGTATTCGTACGATGCGCAGGGGCGGATGAAGACAACGAAAACGTGGCAGGACGCTGCTAACAACTCCGGCACCGCCGTCACCACGTGGAATTACGACAACGCGCGGGGGTGGCTAAGTTCCAAGGATTACGCCGATCCTGTCACGGGTGCAGCAGGCACAAATGGCCCTGACTACGCCTACACCCCCGCCGGACGCCTTTCCCAGAGAATATGGGCGCGCGGTGTGACGACAAGCTACGCCATGAATGCTTTCGGCGAGATCGGACGCATCACCTACTCGGACGGCACCGGCCACGTCACCAACACCTACGACCGACGCGGGCGCGTGACCGGCATCAACCAAGGCAGCAACGTGACCGCGCGCCTCTACAGCGAGGCGGGCCTGCTCCTGAGCGAGACGCAGAACGGCCTCGTGGTCAGCAACCGCTACGACGCGCTACTCCGCCGCACCAACGTGGCCGTGGTCATCGGCGGCACCGTCGTGGCCTCCACCGGCTACGGCTACGACAGCGCCGGACGCCTCGCCACCGTCACCGACGGCACCAACAGCGCCACGTACTCGTATGTTGCCAACTCGCCGTTGATTGGACAGATTGTGTTCACAAACGGCACGAGCCTGCGCATGACGACCAGCAAGCAATACGACCTGCTCAACCGCCTGCTCTCGATCACCAACCTGCCCACGGGTGATGCCGCCGTGTCCTTCAACTACGCGCTGAATGCGGCGAACCAACGAACCGCGATCACGAATGCCGACGCCTCGCGCTGGTTGTTCGGCTACGACTCGCTTGGGCAGGTGACGAATGGCACGAAACGCTGGAACGATGGCAGTGCCGTGCTGGGGCAGCAGTTCGGCTACCTGTTCGATGACATTGGCAACCGGAAGAACGCGGTGAGCGGCGGCGACGCAGACGGCCAACACCTGCGATTGCAAACCTACTCGGCCAACAGCTTGAACCAATACACCTCGCGCTCGGTGCCGGGCTACCTCGACATCCTCGGCTCGGCCACGAACACCGCGACGGTCACGGTGAACACGCGGCCCAGTTCGCGGAAGAATGATTACTACCGCGTGGAAGTGCCGGTGCTGAACAGTTCCGCCTTGTGGCAGCCCATCACGAACATGGCGGTGCTGGCCTCTGGCACGAACGATTACGTGACGAACTGGACGGGGAATGCGTTCGTGCCAGCCACACCCGAACTCTTTGGCTACGACGCCGACGGGAACATGACCAATGACGGGCGTTGGTCATTGACGTGGGACGCGGAGAATCGCTTGGTGAAAGTGGAAAGCCTCTCGACCGCGCCGCTGGCCTCGAAGCGCAAGGTGACGTGGGAGTTTGACGGCCAAGGCCGTCGCATTCGCCAGACGACCTACGACGGCAGCAGCGGCAGCTACGTGGTCACGGAGGACATCAAGTTCGTCAGCGACGGCTGGCGGCACATTGCCGAACTCAACGCCACGAACAACGCGCTCATCCGCTCGTATGCGTGGGGCTTGGATTTAAGCGGTTCAATGGGCGGTGCGGGCGGCGTCGGTGGGTTGCTTATGATGAACTCCGCTTTGAGCGGCCCGCACTTCTACGCGATGGATGGCAACGGCAACGTGGCCGCAACCGCGAGTGCTACTAACGGCAAGCTCACCGCGATTTACGAGTATGATCCGTTTGGAAGAACGCTTCGCGATGAAGGTGCAGCCGCCAGAGAAAATTCATTCCAATTCTCAACGAAACGCTGCGACCATGTCACAGGCTTCAATCTTTATGAATTTCGTACTCGGCACGAACAAGGATGGCTGAGTCGAGATCCAATCGAAGAAATCGGAGGGCACAATCTTTATGCTGTTGCTGGTAATACATTAATTGAAAAAATTGATTCAGATGGCAGATTTACTCTGAAATTTCCATCATTTCCACCTGTGGAAATTCCCTTTCCTAACCAGCCACCATTCCCGAGAAATCCACGCCCCAGAATTCCAAGACCAAACGTAACTGCTCCAAACTGTGGAAAATGCGGTCCTGACGTAACGGGTGCTATAACGGCTCTATTTCAAGAAGTTAACGACACTTTTGAAAATTGGATTCCTGGAAGAAAAGCCATAGCTTGCGCGCGTTTGTACGCTGGCCCATTTGCAATCAATGCGTGGGACGTATCTGTCCTCTTCAATGAAGGCTACCCAAATTCGAATCAAAAACGTTGTGAAAACACTTTCACCTTTAATGGACAATGTTACTGGGGAGGATCACTCAATTATCTTCTTTGGGGACGTATGAATGCCTTGTGTGGCCAAACACTCGGCACCGCCGTTGGTACAGCTACTGCCTACAAAATAATCCTTCAACAAAGCGGCCTCGACATCACGTCTCAAGCTGCTGAGATGACTGCTTGCGGGTACAACGGAACTTGTGCTGGCCTAAGCAGTTTGAAGTGTGCCCCGAGTGATGAAAAACTAAATTCAAAGCTTGATTGGAAATGGCTTCCGTACAAAGAGTAAGTTCAGGAGAACGTTGTGGAGTGAAGTGAAAATGAAACCAATTCTTGGAAGTCGTAAATCTGTCGCTTGGTTGCTGCCGTTAGGCGTTCCGCCATTGATGTGGTTAGCAACCTGCTTTTTTGCATACCAAGGCAACATTATTGGCCGTGTGTTTTGTAGTGCTTTGCATGTTTCTTGGCTTTTTGTTGGTGCTTATTTCGGGCTCAAACTGGGTTTATGCATCCGTCATCAAGCAAAAAAGCAACTGCTGATTTGGGGCTTTGGAATTGTAATTTGTTTAATTGGGTTCGGTTGGACATACAGAACAAAACCATTTTTAACCATTTTTGAGTCAAAATTACGTCAATCTTGCGAGCTTATTTCGGTCCAGAAGTGGGCTGTAGGAGTGTTAAGCACTAATGGAGCGCGGATGAGCCTAAGCACTTCAGTCTGGTCGGATATGGCAGCCGGAACTCACTTTGATCACCCCAATGGCATTTATGTTGTGAATGACAAACCGCAAGACAAAACTGGCTACGTGAAGATTCTATGGGGAAGTGGTGCAGTTGGACAATGGGGATTAATTGTTGGGGCTGCGGAACTCCCAAAATTCGGCCGTGAATGGGCACCTGGAGTCTATTTCTTTGTTAATCCGAAACCGAGTGGCTGGCGTGAATAGGCTAAACTCACCCAAACTTACGGCTAATATCATCCGCTAGAGAGTCTGACAGAAATAGAAAGGCGCTTTGCCTGAGACAAAGCGCCCGTGATTAAGACGAAGGCAGTATCACCCCTTGAGCGGTTTCCTCGGGCTGAGGCCGAACTCTTTGCGGGTGGCGGCGTTTGAGCCTGACTCGAAGTGAACTGTACACGCCAACCAAGGCAGGTTTCGTGCCTGCCAAAACCGCTTCGGCGCATGGGGCAGCTTCTCGACCGTCGAACCAAGTGAAAGTCCGGCCTACCTCTGACTGAACATCCAAACGGCTTGCCCTCCTCGGACCGCTGTCCCGGTCAACCAAGGAAAGGCATGGGAGATTGTTTCACTCTGTCCTTTCCAATTCGTCCTCGGTCATGGATGCGACTGCCCCAGCTATGTTGAACCAGTGAGCCTCAATCTGTGGCGGCCCGTCAACTTCCGCGCAGGTCATTGACCGGCAGTGGGCGGCTCCATTTGACGGGCAGTGGCGTCCGACCGTTCGCCCAGCCGCGCAGCCGCGCGGCCCTACCGGCCTCCGGCCACCTCCTCCCCAGAGCGGAGAAGGAATCAGGCCGAAATTAAAACGCTGAAAAGAGCCGAGGACACCTCATCAGCCTCAAAAGCTGAAAGGGCGAAAGCTGAAACGCTGAAATAGGGCGCCAACACCTCACGTGGTCATCTCCCCTTCAGACGCGGAGAGGAAGGGGCGCACCGCCAGGCTGCGCGGCCGCGCGGCCCTCCCCCACGCGTGGCCCGGCCCATGTTGTTTGTAAACTAGGACAGCGTGAGACAGAGGGCCTCCGCATGAGTGTTTGAAATTCAGACAATGGCCGAGCGCGTTCGTGCGGAAAAAGCTTGGCATGGGCCAAGCTATTTCCTTTTCACACATAACAAATCGGCCCTGGGAAGTCCTTTGCCATTCATCGGTTCGTTTCAGAGGCCAACCTGGCATCGAAGAGATGCAGAAAGAACAAACACATGAAAAACAGTCAAAATAACAAGCTCAAGATGGCGCAAGCCACTCTGGGCTGCGTGCAACACGAAACGAATGCGCCGCTCTGGGCGGGCATTGTCGGCATCGAGGAATCGGTGGAACTCCTCGACGAGAAAATCGCAGCCATCCTGGCGCGCAGCGTCAAGCAGTCGGCGCGCACGGGCTTCGCGGCGCAGAAGCAGGCGGCGTTCACGACCTTGATTGAGGCGGGCTTCACGGTCTGCTCAGGTCTCAAGGCGCTGGCCTCGGCCACGGGCAACGCGCAACTGCTGGCGCAGGCGAGTTTCTCGCGCTCGGCGCTGGCCGGCGGTCGGGAGGCGGACGTGGTGAACCGCTGCCAGTCCATCGCCTCGCTCGCCCAAGAGAACGCGGCGGCGCTGGCGGCGAAGTATAATGTGGTGGCGGCGGATCGCACCGCGCTGAACAACGCGCTCACGACCTTTGCTGAAGTGCAGACAAAGCCACGCCAAGGCCAGGCGGCGAGCGCCTCGGCGACTTCCGACTTGGTGACGTTGTTCGAGGAATTGGATGAGGTGCTGAACGAGCGGCTCGATCCGTTGCTGGCGAAGTTCCGGTTCACGCAGCCGGCGTTCTTCGCGGAGTACGAGACGGCGCGTGTGATCGTGGACAGCGCGGCAAGCCGGGAGGTGGAGCCGGGGCCCGCGCCGGTGCCGCTGCCCATCGCGGCGTGAGGGACGGCGGGCCGGCCGCCCGTGAACAGTTCGCACTGCATCAAGCGCCGGTCTGGCTACAAGACTGGCGTTTTTTTCTGCTCAAGGAGCGCCGAGCATGGCTCGGCACGAGAGAGTGGCCTTCAGCCGGGACGGCGGCCCCACTCACCCCGTCGGCCTCACCACCCGCTGGCAAGATTGACTCGCCAGACCTCGTTGGCGACGCTCGCGGCCCATGAAATTCCATTGGTTGTTCGCTCTCTCCACCATCGCTCTCACTGTGTCCCTGCGCGCCGGCGAGGCGGAGTTGCAGGACACCGTGCGGCTCTACAGCAGCGACCGCTCGGCGGTGGGACGCTTTTATGATCTGCCCTGGTCGGACGTGCGCTTCGAGCGGTTGGACAAGATGTATCGCGACTGGCAGGGGCGTTTGCCGCAGGTGGATTTCGACGCACTGAACCAGCAGGGGCGCGTGGACTACGTGCTGTTGCGGAATGAAATCGAGGCGCAGTTGGATCAGCAATCGGTCGAGCGCGCGCGATTGAAGGAGATGGATGAACTGCTCTCCTTCCGCCAGCCGGTGCAGGAGTTGGAGGCGGCGCGCTGGCGGTTGAAATCTTTTTCCGCGCAAGACGCGGCGGCGAAAGTTTCCGAACTTGCCGAGCAGGTGAAGAAACTCAAGGAGCGCGTCGAGAAAGGGAAGAAGGCCAAGAGCGACAAGACGAATGACACGGCTTCCGCAAAAGAGAAGGAGACGAAGGAGGTTAAAGACAAACCGGAAGAGCCACCGATCAAAGTCTCCCCTGCCCTCGGTCGCCGCGCCGCCTCCGCCGTGAACGACGTGAAGAACACGTTGCGAAACTGGTACACGTTCTACGAAGGCTATCAGCCGGATTTCTCGTGGTGGCTGAAGAAACCTTACGAAGAGGCGAACACCGCGCTGGAGAGTTACGCGAAGTATTTGAAGGAGGAAATCGCCGAGCAAAAGGGCAAGGACGAAGACCCGTTACTCGGCGAAGTGCTGGGCCGCGATGCGCTGGTGCGCGACATCGCCTCGGAGTTCCTCCCCTACTCGCCCGAGGAATTGATCAGCATCGGCGAGAAGGAATTCGCATGGTGCGAGGCCGAGATGAAAAAGGCGGCGAAGGAGATGGGCTTCGACGACTGGAAGAAGGCGCTGGCGAAAGTGAAGTTGAACTTCGTGCCGCCCGGCGAGCAGGATGATTTCGTCGCGAAGTGCGCGCAGGACGCGCTGGACTTCCTCCGCAAACACGAGCTCGTGACCGTCACGCCGCTCTGCGAGGAAACGTGGCGGCTGACGATGATTTCGCCCGAGCTGCAAAAGACCATGCCCTACGCCTCCTACGGCGGTCAGGCCGTGAACGTGGCCTACGCCAAGGACGAGATGAAGCACGAGGACAAGCTCATGGCCATGCGCGGGAACAACCGGCACTTCACGCGCATCGTCACGGCGCACGAGTTGATGCCGGGACATCATTTGCAAATCTTCACGGCGGCGCGGAACCGCGATTACCGAGGCCTGTTCACCACGCCGTTTCTCACCGAGGGCTGGGCGCTCTACTGGGAGATTCGCCTGTGGGACATGGGCTACGGCCAGACGCCGGAGGACCGCATTGGCATGCTCTTCTGGCGGATGCACCGGTGCGCGCGCATCATCGTGAGTTTGAAATATCACCTGAACCAGATGCAGCCGAAGGAGATGGTGGACTTCCTCGTCGAGCGCGTGGGCCACGAGAAGTTCGGGGCGACCAGCGAGGTGCGGCGGTTCATCGCGGGCGGCTACTCGCCGCTCTACCAGGCCGGCTACATGATCGGCGGGCTGCAACTGAATGCCTTGCGGAAGGAAATCGTCGGCACCGGGAAGATGACCGAGAAGCAGTTCAACGACACGGTGCTGACTTACAACTCGATGCCCATCGAATTGATCCGCGCCGGAATGCTCAACCTGCCGCTCACGCGCGACACCAAGCCGGCGTGGCGCTTCTATGATTTGAAGTAATGAAATTACCAACCAGCCAACTTACGGCGCAAAGCAACGTGAACACGAAATCAAATCCCCTCTCCCCGCAGCGCAGCGCGGGGAGAGGGCTAGGGAGAGGGGCCACCGAGCCAATCACGACCGCGGATTTGATGAGGCTCCTCCTCTCCCCGGCCCTCTCCTCCACTCCGTGGAGGAGAGGGGGTGCGTCGCGGGTGTCTGCTTGCGCTTTCGTGCTTTCCATCTGCCTCTCACTCGCCGCCCACGCCGCCGACTGGCCGCAGTTTCGCGGCCCCACCGGCCAAGGCCACGCCACCGTCACCGGCCTGCCCACCGAATGGAGCGCCACAAAGAACGTCGCGTGGAAAAAAGAAATCCCCGGCGGCGGCTGGGCCTCGCCGATTCTCTGGCGCGACCGCCTCTACCTCACCACTGCCGTGACGTCGCCGAATGGCAACCTCTCCCTGCGCGCCCTCTGTCTCGATGCACGCGATGGCAAGGTCCTTTGGAACAACGAGGTCTTCACCGCCACGCCCGTCAACGGCCACAAGAAGAACAGTCACGCCAGTCCCACGCCGCTCACCGACGGCACGCGCCTCTACGTTCACTTCGGACCCTACGGCACTGGCGCGCTCGACTTGCAGGGCAACATCCTCTGGCGCAACACCGCGCTGAAATTCCCGCCCGTCCACGGCAACGGCGGCTCGCCCGCCCTCGCGGGCAACGCCCTCGTCTTCAGTTGCGACGGCGCGAAGGAACCCACCTTCGCCGCCCTCAACAAGAACACCGGCGAACTCCTCTGGCGCACCCCGCGCAATTCCGGCGCGAGCAAATCCTTCTCCTTCAGCACCCCGCTCGTCATCACCAATGACGGCCTCGCGCAAATCATCAGTCCCGCCAGCGCGGGCGTGTATGCCTACGACCCCGCGAGCGGCCGCGAACTCTGGCGCGTGCGCTATCCCGAGGGCTACTCCGTCATCGCGCGGCCCGTCTTCGCGCATGGGCTTCTCTACCTCTCCAGCGCCTACGACCGCCCGGTCTTCTACGCCGTGCGCCCGAATGGGCAAGGCGACGCCACCGCCACGCACCTCGCCTGGAGCATCAGCAAAGGCGCACCGAACACGCCCTCCGCGCTCGTCGTGGGCAACGAAGTATATTTCGTCTCCGACGCCGGCATCATCACCTGCGCCGATGCCAAGACCGGCACCGTCCACTACGCCGAACGCCTCGGCGGCAACTACTCCGCCTCCCCCGTCTTCGCTGACGGCAAGATTTACACGCAGAGCGAGGAAGGCGTGGGCACCGTGCTCAAGCCGGGAAAGACCTTCGAGATACTGGCGAAGAACGACGTGCAGGAACGCACGCTCGCTTCGTATGCGATTGGGGATGGCGCGATCTACCTCCGCACGGCGGAACATCTGCTGAAGATTCAGGCGGGGAAGTAAGAGCGCAGTCCAAGCACAACTCATGATGGCATTTGCACCAAAGTCACGAGACGAGTGGGCAAAGATGGGGTTGCTGCCATTCAAAGTGTTTGCCTGTGTTGGATGGCTGGCGAGTAATCTCGGAGAGTATGTCATTTTGGGCTATGCGTTGACGCTCATCGTCCTGACGATTGGCGGAATCGTTCAGCGTCTTTGCGGTCGTCGCGCCGATTCCCTGATTACTTTTGCGGCTGCGGTTTGGTCACTCATCCTGTGGAAACTGTTGCCGATGCTCGCCAAATAAGATCAGCACGGCC
>JANNGC010000663.1:0-7326 GCA_031380445.1 Pedosphaera sp. | reverse complement strand
GCGCGCGGGCTGACAGGTTTGAACAATGCCTTCACCGCCGATCCCGATCACGACGGCGCGAACAATCTCGCCGAGTTCAGTTACAACCTGAACCCGCTCGTGGCCGACGCGCGGCCCGTGTCCGCGAACGGCACGAACGGATTGCCCGCCGCAAGATTTTTGCCGAACGTGTCGAACGGAATTCTGGAAGTGGACTTAATCCGCCGCAAAGGTCCGAACGCCGTCGGCCTCAGCTACACGAACCAGTTCTCCGGCAACCTCACGACCTGGGCGAACGGCCTGGTGCCGAGCGTGACGAGCCTGAACGCGGACTGGGAGCGCGTGACCGTGCGCGACAGCGTGAGCGGTCCAAACGCGCGCCGCTTCGCCCGCGTGGTGCTGGGACTGCAACCGTGACGCCTATGGTAGAGCCGCGTGGTGCGCGGCCCCATATTTTCAGTTTTCGGTGAGTCGAACTGACAAGCGCGCTCGCGGCGAAGGACGGCGCTACGCGCGTCCTTCGATCTAAATGGGGCCGCGCGCAACGCGGCCCTACCAGGCGGGCCGCGCTGCGCGCGGTCTGTTTCATCGCGGATGAAATGTCGCCTCACGTTCTCCGACTTTCTCCTTGTCCCGCCTCCGACGCAGGCGTAACAACTTCGCCCATGCCAAAGAAAACTTACCATTTCGGGACCCGTCGTGACTTTCTCAAATCATCGTCGCTGCTCACGGGCGGCGTGATTCTCGGTGCGCCGTACTTCGCGCGGTCGCAGAACCCCAACAGCAAAATCGCCATCGCCTGCATCGGCGTCGGCGGCAAAGGCGGCAGCGACACGGACAGTGCCTTCAAGCTCGGCGGCGACATTGTCGGCCTCTGCGACATTGACTCGAACACGCTGAACGGGAAGCACAAGCAGCTCAAGGATCGCGCCACGAAAGAGAACCGCACCTACGACGCCAAGCTCTTCAAGGACTGGCGCAAGATGTACGAGGAACTCGGCAAGTCCATTGACGCGGTGGTCATTTCCACGCCCGACCACCTGCACGGCGTCTGCGGCATCAACGCCCTCAAGATGGGCAAACACATTTACTGCCAGAAGCCGCTCACGCAGACCGTGTGGGAAGCGCGCGAGATGCGCCGCCTTTCTGCCGAGAAAAATCTTGCGACGCAAATGGGCAACCAGGGCAGCGCGGGCGCCGGTCTCCGTCGCGCGGTGGAAGTCGTGCAGGCCGGTGTCATCGGCAACCCGCGCGAACTGCACGTCTGGTCGAACCGCCCCATCTGGCCGCAGGGACTCAACCGTCCCACCGGCGAGGACAAGGTGCCGGACAACGTAGACTGGGATTTGTGGCTCGGACCGGCGGCGCATCGTCCGTTCAAGAGCAACGTCTATCATTCGTTCGCGTGGCGCGGTTGGTATGACTTCGGCACCGGCGCGCTCGGCGACATGGCGTTGCATACGGTCAACATGCCGTTCCGCGCGCTCAAGCTCGGTTTCCCCACGACGGTCGAACTCGAAGTTGCGTCGCGCGTGTTTCCCGAGACCTTCCCGCTCACCTCGCGCATCCGTTTTGATTTCCCGGAACGCGACGGCCTGCCGCCGTGCAAATTCTGGTGGTATGACGGCAACCCGAATTCCAAGCACGCCATGTTCAATCAAGGTGCGAAGAAAGGTTCGTCGGGCGATTTCGTCACGCCGCTGCGTCCCAGCGCGGAACTGACCCGGGAAATTGTCTCGCAACGTGGCGAGTTGCCGACGAGCGGCTGCCTCATCATCGGCGATAAGGGCAAGCTCTTCGCGGGTGACGACTACGGCGCGCGCTTCCAAGTCATGCTCAATGACGAGAAGGAATACAAATCCGGTGATCAGCACGAAGCTTGCAAGGCCGTGCCCATCACCATCCCGCGCTCGCCTGGTCACGACGAGGAATGGTTTGCCGCCATGAAGGGCGGCCCGGCGGCCTACTCGAACTTCGGCATCGCGGCGTATCTCACGGAGATCGTGCTGCTCGGTTGCGTGGCGCTCCGCACGGGCGTCGGTCATCGCCTCGACTGGGACGGCCCGAACATGCTGGCGACGAACGAGCCGAAGGCCGCGCAGTTCGTGAAGCGCGATTACCGCAAGGGCTGGGAAATTTAAGCGCACTTCCGAGAAACGAATTCACACACCGCCGCCGGGGAAATCCGGCGGCGGTTTTCGTTGCCAGCGTTTAACAACGAGAGACTCGAAAGTCTCTCCACCTGCCGACTGGACAGCCGGCGCGACGTAACGCCGACATTCGTGTCGGCAGGTGGGGAGGCTTTCGAGCCTCCCGTTCCAACGGGTGCAGGCAGACTTTGGCAAACCCGCGCGCCGAGGCGTGGGATTGAACACGAGACAGGAATGTCTCGCTCACTGCCGGCTGGAAAGCCGGCGTTACGTCACGCCCGCCTGCTATTGTTAACACGAACGCGCTCGCCCACCGCATTGACACCCACGGAGAAACTCCAGATAACGCTCGCCATGAAAACCCCCTCGTTCACGAGTCGTCGTGCGTTCTTGCGTCATGCTTCGCTCGGTGTCGGAGCCAGCCTCGCGTTGCCCAACATTTTCCTGAACAAAACCTTCGCCGCCACGGGCGAAAATCCCAGCGAGTTGATCCGCGTCGGCGTCATCGGCACCGGCGGGCAGGGGATGTCGAACATGCGCGCGATCATGAAGAACGTGGTCGCCGTCTGCGACGTGGACAAGACGCACGCCGCCAGCGCCGCCAGCGCCGTGGAGAAATCCACCACGCGCCAGCCCACGATTTATTCCGACTACCGCAAGCTGCTCGAAGACAAGTCCATTGATGCCGTGCTCGTCGCCACGCCGGATCATTGGCACGCGCTGCCGAGCATCGAGGCGTGCCTCGCGGGCAAGGATGTCTATTGCGAGAAGCCGCTCACGCTCTTCATCGAGGAAGGCAAGACGCTGGTGCGCGCGGCGCGCAAAACGAATCGCATCGTTCAGTGCGGCAGCCAGCAGCGTTCCGAGGCGAAATTTCTCCAGGCGGCGGAATACGTCCGCAACGGGCGCATCGGAAAAGTGAAGCGCGTGCTCGTCGGACTGGTCGGTGTGAACTGGACGAAAGACCCGCTCACGCCGGACGGCCCGGCGCCCGCCGAGCTGGATTACGAAATGTGGCTCGGCCCCGCGCCCTACCGTCCCTACAACGCCCAGCGCGTGCATTATTTCTTTCGCTTCTTCTGGGATTACTCCGGCGGCCAGATGACGAACTGGGGCGCGCACCATCTCGACATCACGCAATGGGCGCTCGGCATGGACGACAGCGGCCCGGTCGAGATCACCGGCAAGGGCGACTTTGATCCGGCGAAGCGTTTCGAGACGCCGTCCGCTTTCTCCATCACTTACAAGTACGCGAACGGCGTGGTCGAGGAATGCCAGAGTCCGACGCCGAAAATCGAGACGCTCATTCCCCAGCGCAAGGAGCAGGCGATGGAGATTCTCGCGGGCAAGACAGATTTCACCGGCTGCATCTTTGAGGGCGAGAAGGGTCTGCTCTACGTGAACCGCGGTGTCATCCGCGTGTGGCCCGAGGAAATTTTCGAGACGCCGATCAAGCCGGACGACACGCGCCTGCACAAGAGCACGCAGCATCACGCCGACTGGCTGGCGAGCATCAAGAGCCGCAAGCTGCCCATCTGCGACGTGGCCATCGGGCATCGTTCCGCGACCGTTTGCCACCTCGGCAACATCGCCATCCGCACCGGCCGGAAGATTCAATGGGACCCGGTGAAGGAACTGATCGTGGGCGACGCCGAGGCCGCGAAGCTGACGACGAAGGAGTATCGCAAGCCGTGGAAACTGCCGGTGGTGTAGGCTGCGCCTCGCTTTAGCTATGACGCCTTGGCAGCAAATCCGACTGGCTGGACTGACATTTTTGGTGACCACAGGTCTTGGGGTGCTGCTTCAAACCACGACGCAGGCTTTCTGGTTCTATGAGGCCCGTCCCGCGGGCAAAGGCGGAGGTGTGATTCATGTTTTGATGGTCATCTGGCCGACCATGGTTCTTTTGCTGATACCACTGGTGGTAAGCGCGGCATTTTTATGCTGGGGCTGCTATCAGCACCGTCGAATGACCCAACTTGGGCAGGAACTCAAGTGACTGATCGAAAAAACGAAGCAGGTCCGAGTCGAATTTTTTCTATTGGAACCGCCGTCTTCCATCGTCCAGTCTCTGTTCACACTTTTTGGCAATTAACCTTTATGAAAACTGATTGGTCCAAGTCACTCCTGCTCATCGCGCTGGCCCTGGCCTTCAGCGCGGCGACGGCCTTGCGCGCCGCCGATGCCGCCACCGAGCCGTTGAAACTCAATCTGCCCGCGCACACGCTCAAGGGCACGCCCGAGGATTTGCCCGTCGGCCCGAACGTCGAGCCGCCGCCGACCAAGGCGCCGCCCACGCCGCCCGTGCCCAAGGGCGTGGTGAATGTGGCCGCCGGCAAGCCCGCGACCAGCAGCGTGGCGCCGTTCCTCGGCGAGTTGAATCAGATTACCGACGGCAAGCGCGAGGCCTTCGATGAGGAAGCGGTGGAATTCAAAAAAGGCACGCAGTGGGCGCAGGTGGATCTCGGCCAGTCCTTCGAGATTCACGCTGTCGCCATGTGGCACGATCATCGTTACGTGCAGGCCATGCACGACATCGTGCTGCAAGTGTCCGATGACGCGGAGTTCAAGACGGGCGTGAAGACCTTGTTCAACAACGACATGGATAATTCCTCCGGCCTCGGCGTCGGCACCGACCGCGAATACTTTGAACTGCACTACGGCAAAGTCGTGGCGGCGAAGGGCGTGAAGGCCCGCTACGTGCGCGGCTACAGCAAGGGCGGCAGCCTGAGCGCGCTGAACTGCTGGCAGGAAATCGAAGTGTACGCGCTGCCGGCGAAGTGAATCCGTGGACCACGGAAGACACGGAACACACAGAATGAAACGGAGCGCGGACCGCTGAGTCCGCGCGTTTCTTTTTCCGAGCGATGTGGAGATGAGTCATGCTGAATCAATCGGTCGTAGGCCAGGCTTCCAGCCTGTCTCCACTGATTGCACTTTTAGTTGGTCGGGACAGGCTGGAAGCCCGTCCTCCTGGAGCAGGGCCATTCCGTGTCTTCTGTGTCTTCCGTGGTTCATCAATTCCCCGCCATGAATCGCTGGACTGTCTTCGCTCTGCTGCTCGTGCTGGGCGTGGCGCTCGCCCTGCGCGTTCCGAAACTCGACACGCGCCCGCTGCACAATGACGAGGCGGTCAACGGCATCAAGATCGCCGAACTCTGGGAGCACGGCCGCTACAAATACGACCCCGACGAATACCACGGACCGACGCTCCACTACGCCACGCTGCCGCTCTTGTGGTTGAGCGGTGCGCGGAGTGCGGATGATTTCAACGACGCGCGGTTGCGCCTCGCACCGCTGGTGTGCGGAGTCGGGCTGCTGATTCTTCTTCTGCTCTTCTGGGACGGACTGGGGCGGAGCGCCATCTTGTGGGCCGCGCTGTTCACCGCCGTCTCGCCCGCGATGGTTTTCTACAGCCGCTACTTCATCCACGAAATGCTGCTGGTGTTCTTCACCGCACTGACGATGGGCGCGGGGTGGAGATATTTTCAAACTCGTTTTGCCCGCTGGGCCGTAGTGGCAGGCTCGGGATTAGGGCTGATGGTCACGACGAAAGAAACCTTCGTCCTCACGTTCGCGGCGATGGGGTTGGCGGGAATCATCACGCTCTGGTGGACGTGGCCAAAGGAGCAGCGAGTTCAGAGCCTGCGCGCCTTCTGGAATTGGAAACACGCCGCGCTGGCGCTGGGCACCGCATTCGTCATCTGGCTCGCACTCTTCAGTTCGTTCTTCACCAACTGGACCGGGCCGCTGGATTCCATCCGCACCTACTTGCCGTGGCTCAAACGGGCGGGCGGGCACTCGCCGCACATCCACCCGTGGAGTTTCTATCTGGAGCGTCTCGCGTGGTTTCACCCGATGAAAAGCCCGGTGTGGAGTGAAGGTTTGATTCTCCTGCTGGCCGCCTTCGGCGCGGTCGTATCACTGGTGAAGAAGTCGCCACTGCACCGCTTCCTCGCACTCTTCACCCTTCTCCTCACCGCGATCTACTCGACGATTTCCTACAAGACGCCGTGGTGCCTGCTGAACTTTTACCTCGGCATGATTCTGCTCGCGGGCGCGGGCGCGGCGGCGCTGGTGGAATTTTTCCGCGCGCGTCCGGTGAAGGTTGTTCTCGCTCTCGCGCTGTTCGCCCTGACGGCGCAACTCACCTGGCAGAGCGTGCGCGCAAATTTCGTCTATGCCGCCGACCGTCGGAATCCCTACGTCTATGCCCAGACCGTGCCGGACATCTTGAACTTGGTGCAGCGCACCGAGGCCCTCGCCCGCGTGGCTCCGGCGGGATTCTCCACCGTCGTGAAAGTCATTGCGGCCGAAGGCGACTACTGGCCGCTCCCGTGGTATCTGCGCCGGTTCCAAAATCTCGGCTGGTACGAAAAGCTCCCGGACGAACCGCGCGCGCCCGTCATGATTGTCTCCGCGACACTCGATGCGCGCCTCGATGACAAGACCGAGCGCAAGTGGCTCATGGTCGGCCTCACCGAACTGCGCCCCGGAAAATTCTTCGAGCAGTACGTCGAACTGGAACTGTGGAAGAAATACGTGGAGACGCTGCCGCGCGAGCGGGACGAATGAGCTTTGTGCCGTGATGCAACGCCGCGCAACTTCCAGGCCTGATCATCACCCACATCTCTGACCGTCATTTTGAATCCTGAAAGGATTCAGATAATCCAGCCCAGCGTTGCGTTGCCGAGACGCTACGCTGGGTTTGTGGTGCGCTGTCTTATCAACCCTGCAAGGGTTGAATCCGGGAACGTGGAACGGGGGCTTGAGGCAACTCTTTCAGAGTTGGGGAATCTTTTTGGACGCTCACCCAGGGTAGCGCCTGCGTCGCAACCCTGGGCTGGAGGACTCAATCCTTTCAGGATTGGGAATGTTCACTCCTGTTCCGTCCTGCCCGCGACAAATGTTGCTACGCGATCAAATCCTGCACCACATGGCCATGCACGTCGGTCAGGCGGAAGTCGCGACCCGCGCTGCGGAAGGTGAGCTTCTCGTGGTCGAAGCCGAGCAGCTTCATGATCGTGGCGTGCAAATCGTGGACGTGAACTTTGTCTTCTGCGGCAGCGAAGCCAAATTCATCCGTTGCGCCGTGGACGTGACCGCCCTTCACGCCGCCGCCGGCCATCCACATGCTGAAGCCGTGATGATTGTGGTCGCGCCCATTGATCTTGCCGGCATTTGAGCCGGGCGTGGG
>JANNGC010000367.1:0-2050 GCA_031380445.1 Pedosphaera sp. | reverse complement strand
CGCTACCCATCACCGACCGGGTGGACGCGGGCCGGGGACATCTTCGTGGCCGCCGGCACGAATACGGTCGCGGCGGACGGCCTCGCCGTGGCCGTCGGCTATGTGAGCAACAGCCCCCCGTCGGCCCGGTATCAGCGCACGGTGATGTTGCAGCCGAATACGGACTACATCTTCAGCGGCTACCTGTGGAACTTCGGGGATGCCACCAATCGCGTCACCACCGTGCTTGATTTCAACGATGTTCCCGGCGAACCGCAGATCACGCTCGCCTATCCCGAGGCGAACGCGGACCGCGGCTACTTCGTGTATCGCACTTTTAACACGGCCCAGACCGGCACGAATGTCACCGTGCGCGCGTTCTTCGGCACCCCCGTCGGCAGCGGTGCGGCCGCGAGATATTTTCCGATGGGCGCGCAGTGGGACAACCTCGCCATCACCCCGGCGGCGGCTTTCCGGCCACCGACCAACGGGTGGTTCCCTCTTTCGATTCAACGTCTGGGGACGAACCTGGAACTGGCGTGGCCGACCTCCACGATCCACGGCGCGTTGCACTCCACGACCAGCCTCGCGACGCCGGTCGTCTGGCGGGACGTGACGAACGCCGCGCGGATCACCAACGGCGCCAGTCGGGTCGCGATCAGCCTGTCCAATCAAGTGCTGTCCGCGTTCCGGGTGGAGCGAGGCGTGGATCCCTCCACCCTGAATCGCAAGCTGCTCATGGGTTATCAAGGCTGGTTCGCTTGTCCCGCCGATGGCTCGCTGCCCAACCGGTGGGTGCATTGGTTCAGAAACCAGAACCCGGTGGCGACGAATGCCACCTTCGATTTTCTCGCGGACACTTCGGAAATGGATGCCGACGAACTGTTCAACACGGGCATGACGTATTCGAATGGCAGCCCGGTGAAGGTTTTCTCCTCCTTCAAGCAGAAGACGGTGGTCCGCCATTTCAAATGGATGAAGGAGAACCAGCTCGACGGCGTGTTTCTCCAGCGGTTCGTGTCCTCGCTTTCCGACCCGGCATTCTTCGCGCTGCGCAACCAGGTCGCCGACAACGTCCGCGTCGGCGCGGAAACCTACGGGCGGGTTTTCGCGATGATGTATGACATCTCTGGACAGGCCACCACCAACCTCTTCAGCAAGCTCACCAACGATTGGACCTACCTCGTCAACACCCGGAAGATCACGAGCAGCCCGCGTTACCAGCGTCACAACGGCAAGCCGGTGGTCGCGATCTGGGGCTTCGGTTTCAGCGGCCGGTCCGACACGCCGGCCCTGGCCCAGAGCACGATCGACTGGTTCAAGGCCCAAGGCTGCACCGTGATGGGAGGCGTGCCGTCGTCCTGGCGGACGTTGAACAGCGATGCGCAAAGCGATCCGGCCTGGGCGGCGGTCTTTCGATCCTTTGATGTCATCAGCCCTTGGTCGGTTGGACGTTATGACGATAACGCGAGCGCGGACAGCTTCGCCCAGAATTTCATCGTGCCTGATCTCGCCGCCGCGACCGCCGCCGGACGCGACTATCTGCCGGTGATTTTCCCCGGGTTCTCATGGAAGAATCTAAACGGCGCTCCGCTCAATCAGATTCCCCGTAATGGCGGCAACTTCTACTGGCGTCAGACCTACAACGCGATCAACGCCGGCTGCACCATGATCTACGGCGCGATGTTCGATGAAGTGGATGAAGGCACCGCGATGTTCAAAATGGTCACCACCCCGGCCGGACTGCCCGCGCAAGGAACGTTCGTGCCGCTGAACATCGACGGCCAGAACCTGCCCAGCGATTGGTATCTGCGCGTAGCCAACGAAGCCGGCAAGATGCTCCGAAGCGAAACTCCGCTGCAAATACAGGTTCCGATTACTCCGTAACAAGAGAGCACCGGCGCGGGGGTGCGATTGGAAGTGGCGGGCGTCAGGTGGTGGATTTTGTTGCGCGGCGACAAAACCAGCCCGCAGACTTCCAGGCGAAGTGAGGGATTGGGGCCGTCCCACTTGACCCGCATGAGACCGAAGTTGGAACCCGTATAGATACGCTCGTGGAGACGGTAGCGAT
>JANNGC010000656.1:0-1827 GCA_031380445.1 Pedosphaera sp. | reverse complement strand
GAGGATTTCGACACGGCGGAACTGGGCCGCACGGGGCCGGCGGATTCGTTCAGCCTGGAGAATCGCGGCGGCGGCAACAGCCTCCGGTTTCACGGTTGGTTGCACGTCGAGCAGGCCGGCGAATACACGTTTCACCACCTCTGCGCCGGGGCCAGCCGACTGCGATTGGGCGGCGAGTGGCGCACGGGCGCGGACAGTTGGCAGCGCGACAAGACGGACGAGAAACGCACGGTGCGCCTCGACGCTGGCTGGCGCGAAATCACGGTGGACTACGCGCCGCGCGGCTCCAAGCCGCCGATGCTCAAGCTCGAATGGGAAGGCCCGGGCGTCGCGCGTGAAGTCATTCCCGCCTCGCGCCTGCGCAGCGAACGCGAGGCCGTCCCCGAGCCGGTGGAATTCCGCGTGGACCCGGCGCTGGCCGAGAAGGGCCGCGCGCTCTTTGCACAACTGAACTGCGCCGTGTGCCACGAAGGGAAAGCGCCGACAACTCCCGCGCCCGCGCTCGCCGCCCTGCAAGCTGCGCGCGGTTGTCTCGCGGAGAAGCCCGGCCCCGGCGCACCAGACTTTCACCTCGCCGCCGCGCAACGCACTGCGTTGAGCGACGCACTGGCCGCGCTCAATCGCCCCGACCTCGCCGCGCCTTCCACGCAGCAGCGCGTGGCGCACACGCTGGCTTCGCTCAATTGCCTCGCCTGTCACGCGCGCGATGGCGTCGGTGGCGTGAAGCCGGAGCGCGATGCGTTCTTCACTTCCAACGGCGAAGACCTCGGCGAGGAAGGCCGCATCCCGCCGAAGCTCGACGGCGTCGGCGACCGGCTGCGGCCCGCGTGGTTGAGCAATGTGCTGGCGACCGGCGCGAGCGTGCGGCCTTACTTCGACACGCGGATGCCGCAGTTCGGCGCGACGAATGTGAGCCACCTCACGGACTTGTTCGTCGCGCTCGACCGTCGTGCGCAGCCGCTCAAGCCCGCGAGCGACGCCCCGGACGTTCAGCGCGACGTGGGCCGCAAGCTCACCGGCACGGACGGGCTTTCGTGCGTCGCGTGTCACCGCTTCAATCGCCAGCCTGGACAAGCGTTGCAGGTGATTGACCTCACGATGACGAGCGAGCGGCTGAACGAAGACTGGTTCCGCCAGTTCCTCCGCGACCCGAACAAGTTTCATCCCGGCACGCGCATGCCGGCGTTCTGGCCTGACGGGAAATCACTGCTGCCCGCGCTGCTCGGCGGCGACACCGACCGACAGCACGCCGCGCTGTGGACGTATCTCGCCGACGGCGCGCGCGCGAAATTTCCCGAGGGCCTGAGCCGGCAGAACGTGGAACTCATCGTGGGCGGTGAAGCGGTCGTGTATCGCGGCAAGCTGTGGGAGGCGGGCTTCCGTGCCGTGGCGGTCGGCTATCCGGGCGCACTCAACGCGGCCTTCGACGCGGAGGAAATGCGGCTCGCGCTGCTGTGGCGCGGGCGTTTCGTCAATGCCGGCGCGCACTGGGGTTCGCAGGGCATGGGCAGCATTCGTCCGCTTGGTCCCGACCCCGTTGTGTTCCCGCACGGTACGCCGCTCGCTGTCTTGGCCGACGCGAACACGTCGTGGCCCACCAACGCGCCCAAGGAACTCGGCCTGAAGTTTCGCGGCTACCAACTCGACGCGCTCAAGCGCCCCACGCTCCTCTACGACTTCCGCAACGTGGGCGTGGAGGATTTCCTTACGCCGGTTGAGGTCACTGGGAGAGCCGGGTTGCGTCGCACCGTGAAGTTAAACGGCCCGCCGCCGGAAGGGCTGCACCTGCGTCTCGCCGTCGGCAAGCTCGCGCCTGCGGGCGACAAC
>JANNGC010000623.1:0-7880 GCA_031380445.1 Pedosphaera sp. | reverse complement strand
TCTTCGAGGACGAAATCGGACGGCTCCAGGCCGAGCGCGTCCACCGCTGCCTGCACCGTTTCTTGGACGAAGAGTTTCAAGGGCTGGCTAAGGCCGGTCACTTCCAGTTGCGCCTCCGCAGGCAAAAGCCCGGCCGGTTCTGGAGCGACCGTGCGCTGGCCGTCGTCGAAACGAATTTCCGCCGTCTGCTCGGCAATGGTTTTCACCGTGCCGACGCCGTACTGCGGATGGCGCACTTTCATGCCGACGTGCAACGCTTCGATTTTCATGGGTGCGAGTGTTCGGGGTGGCGCGGAAAAAATCCAAACTTCAAAATCCAAATCGCAAATAAATTCCCACCCGGGAGCGCTGCGACCGGCGAAGAGAGCCGCATGAATTCGGGACGGAGCATGAATTGTTTCCCGCCCACTCGTGCTCCGCCCTGAAGTCATGCGGTGGATTTCAAGTTCTGCCCTGGCCCTCGGCTCACCGGGCGAAGATTGTCCATCAGCGCGCCGACTGGAAGCCGGCGCTCCTCGGCGCGTTCGGTTTGATCAGCCGTCGGTGGCAAGAACGTCCGCGAGAGTTGTCCATCTGCCTCTTTTGATATTTGAAGGTTGGAGTTTGTTTGGGATTTGGATTTTGTCCGCCCGCTGTCCTAAATCCAGTCGCGTCGCCCCATTCTCATCCAGCCTGACGTGATTCGGCCCTGAATGTGACGAATCCGCGAACTTGGCCCGCGATCCGCTTGGCCTTGCGCGAACAAAACGGGCTGTCCCGAAAATGTATGAAAATGAAATCCCTTCGATGGCCGGGCTTAGTGCTAAGTCTGGTGTTAGTGGCGGGCGGTGCATCCGCCCAAGTGCGCATCAATGAAATCATGGCCGACAACAGCGGCGCCGTGACCGCGCCCGGCGGTGGTAGCTCGGATTACGTGGAACTGTATAACTCGGGCGTCAGCGCGGTGAACCTCGCGGGCTGGAAACTTACCGACACCATCATTGCCACCTTTTCCAACGCCTTTGTCTTCCCCGCCGGCACCACCATCGCGCCCGCCGGCTATCTCGTTGTCTGGCTGGACGCGCTGACCAACGGCCCCGGGCCGGGCCTGCACGCCACCTCGTTTTCCTTGAGCGCGGGCGGTGACGTCCTTTCACTCTACAACGCGGCCAACGCCCAGCAGGACCAGGTGGGCTTCGGCCTGCAAGTGAAAGACCGGCCCATCGCGCGCGTTCCGAATGGCACCGGGCGCTGGTCGCTGGCCAACCCTACGCCGAATCTTGCGAACACCGCCGTCACGCTTGGCACGCCCTTCGCCCTGCGTCTGAACGAATGGCTGCCGACCAACTCCGCCGGCGCCGACAAGGATCGGCTCGAGCTTTACAACCCCGCCACGAACGGCCCCGTCCTGCTCGGCGGTTCCAACGGCGTCCAGATCACCGGCAGCCTCACCGTGCCGGACACCAACACGGCGCTGATCTTTTCCAACTCCTTCATCGCCTCGGGCGGCTTCGTGCGCTTCACCGCCGACAACAAAAAGACCGCTCTCGGCGACCAGGCGGATCATGTGGAATTTCGTCTGAGCAGTTCGGCGGGCGAGACCATTTCCATTTATTCCTCGAACAGGATCACGCTGATTGATCGCATTAGCTTTGGCACCTTCACCAACCTGCCGCTCGCGGGCCGCGACATCTCGATGGGCCGCTTCCCGGACGGCGGGACGAACATCGTTTTCTTCTACACCAACCGCACCACGATCGCCGCGGCCAATCTGCTCACCGAAAAAATCACCAACATCGTCGTCAACGAACTGCTCTCGCACACTGACCCGCCCTTCGAGGACGCGCTGGAACTCTACAACCCCACCGACGACTCCGTGGACATTGGCGGCTGGTGGCTCAGCAACTCTCAGGACAACCCCTACAAATTTCGCTTCGCCCCGAACACCTTTGTCTCCGACACCAGCTACAAAGTTATCTTCGAGCAGAGCATTGTGAACGGCGCCGGGAGCGTGCCCGGCTTCAATCCCGCCGGCAACGACACCGCCCCCAACTTCACCTTCAACTCCGCGCAAGGCGACCAGGCGGTGCTCACCTACTTCGCGCCCTCGCCGATCCTGAACGGCTCGAACACCGTCTTCCAAAATGTGCGCGACTTCGACGCGGCGGAGAATGGCGTTCCCTACGGTCGCTATGTGAAGAGCGACGGCGGCACCGACTTCGTGCCGATGACCGCGCGCAGCTTCGGCGTGGATAATCCGGCGACGACCGCGCAGTTCCGCACCAGCACCGGCCTGCTCAATCCGTATCCGAAAGTCGGCCCGCTCGTGATCAGCGAAATCATGTATCACCCGCAGGACATCGGGACGAACGACAACCTGCTCGACGAATACATCGAGCTGGCCAGCATCACCAACGGCGTGCTGAAGCTCTACGACCCGGCCTATCCCACCAACACCTGGTCGCTCCAGGGCGGCATCGTTTATTTCTTTCCGACCAACATCTCGCTGCCCGCCAACGGACGCCTGCTCGTGCTGAACTTCAATCCCTTCACCAACGCGCCGCAGCTCGCCGCCTTCCGCTTGACCTACGGCGTGGCCGAGAGCGTGCCGGTCTTCGGCCCGTTCGCCGGCAAGCTCGTCAACAGCTCGGAAATCATCACGCTCTACAAGCCCGACGCCGTGCAGCTCCCGCCCAAGCCCGACGCCGGCTACGTGCCGCAGGTCTTCGTGGAAAAAGTGAAATACGAAGACGTCTCCCCGTGGCCGACGAACGCGGACGGCGGCGGCGTCTCTCTGCAACGCCTGAGCCTGACCGGCTACGCGAACGATCACACCAACTGGTTTTCCGCCGCCCCTACGGCGGGCCGCGCCAACGAGGCGAGCGCGGAAGTCGTCCAAGTTTCCGTCGTCGAGGCGCAGCCCGGCGGAGCCTTCAAACTGAATGTCACCACCACGCCCGGTCGCAGCTATGTCGTGGAAGGATCCACAACCCTGGCCCCCGGCAGTTGGATCACCGTCACGAATTTCACCGCCACCAGTTCCCTGACCACCGTGACGAACCACGGCGCGCTAGTGCAGTATCCGCTGCGGTTCTATCGGGCAAAGTCCTTGTGAGACGTCGCTAATCCAACTTCGCCAACTTTGAAAAAGCAAAAGGGCGCGGTGTTATCACCGCGCCCTGAATTTTTTTGGGAACGAACTTCGCCGCTCAGTCCTCCACGAACTTCAGCACGCGCGTCTTTTCCGAGCGGCGGCGCAGGCCGTCATCCAGAATTTTTTTGCGCAGGCGCAGGTTCTTCGGCGTGGCTTCCACGTACTCGTCCACGTCAATGTATTCGAGCGCGCGTTCCAGCGAGAGCTTGAGCGGGGCGCTGAGCTGCGCGCCCTTGCCGTCGCCTTGCGAACGCATGTTGCTCAGGCGCTTTTCCTTCACCGGGTTCACGGGGATGTCGTTCTCGCGGGCATTCTCGCCCACGATCATGCCGATATAGACCGCGTCGCCAGGGATAATCATCAGGCGCCCGCGCTCCTGCACCATGTTCAGCGCGTAGGTGGTGGCTTCGCCGGTGTCCATCGAGACGAGCGAGCCGTTCTTGCGCGCGGCGATTTCGCCACGGTCTTCACCGTACTCGTGGAAGAGGTGGCTCATCACGCCCATGCCCTTGGTCGAGTTCACGAGGTCGGTCTCGAAACCAATCAGGCCGCGCATCGGCGCGAGCGCCTCGACGGACACGACGTTGCCGACGTGGTTCATGTTCGTGATCTGGGCTTTCCGGGCGGAAAGGTTTTCCATGATCGTGCCGAGGTTTTCGGTTGGCACTTCGACATACAGTTTCTCGATGGGTTCGAGCGGTTGGCCGTCCGGCCCTTTTTTCCAGAGCACTTCCGGGCGGGAGACGAGCACCTCGTGGCCTTCGCGGCGCATCTGTTCGACGAGGATAGCGATCTGCATTTCGCCGCGTCCGCTGACCGCGAACACCTTCGGGTCGCTGGTCTGCGCGACGCGCAGGGCGACGTTGGTGCGGATTTCCTTCACCAGCCGGTCCCAGATGTGGCGCGCGGTGACGAGCTTGCCGTCCTGGCCGGCGAGCGGGCCGTCGTTCACGGCGAACTGCATCTGAATGGTCGGCGGATCAATCGGGATGTAAGGCAGCGCGGCGCGGGCTTCCGAGTCGCAGAGCGTTTCGCCGATGAACACGTCTTCAAAGCCCGCGATGCCGATGATGTCGCCGGCGTGCGCTTCCTGAATCTCGATGCGCTTCATGCCCTCGAAGTGATAGATCGCGGTGATCTTGCCCTTCGTGATGCGGCCGTCGCCGTGGCGGCAGATGGCCGGATCGGTAACTTTCAATTTGCCCTCGACGATTTTGCCGAAGGCGATACGTCCGAGGTATTCGCTGTAATCAAGGTTGGCCACGAGCACCTGGAAGCCGACGCCCGCCTTGGCGCGCGGCGGCGGGATGAACTTCACGATGGCGTCGAAGAGCGGTTCCATGGTGCCGCTGACGTGCTCAAGTTCGACCTTCGCGTAGCCGTTCTTGGCTGAGGCGTAGATGAACGGGAAATCCAACTGCTCATCCGTCGCGCCGAGCGATTGGAACAGCTCGAAGACTTCGTCCAGCACCTTCTTCGGATTGGCGTTTTCACGGTCAATCTTGTTGATGACCACGATGGGCTTCGCGCCGGCTTCGAGGGCCTTGCGGAGCACGAAGCGCGTCTGGGCCTGCGGGCCTTCCGCCGAGTCCACGACGAGCAGCACGCCGTCAATCATGTTCATGATGCGCTCGACCTCGCCGCCGAAGTCCGCGTGTCCGGGCGTGTCCACGATGTTGATGTGGAAGTTCTTGTATTTGAACGCGGCGTTCTTGGCCCGGATGGTAATGCCCTTTTCCTTTTCCAAATCCATGGAGTCCATGAGGCGTTCCTCGGAGGACTCGTGCTGGTTGGCGCGGAAGGTTCCAGACTGCTTGAGCAAGCAGTCCACGAGCGTGGTCTTGCCGTGATCGACGTGCGCGATGATGGCGATATTGCGAATGTGTTCCATGATTTCGTTCTCTTAAGAATTCGAGCCGCGCAGTCTCGCCGCTGGAATTCAAAGGTCAAGCCGGGGAATTGCCGCAGGGGAATTGCCCGGCGGCGGGCACCAGCCAGACGCAGCCAAATGGTGCTGCCAAGTAAAGCTGCTGTCAGTCTCTGGCCATGCGTTCCTCGGAACTTCATTCGTCCGTGCGCAAAAAATCCCCCTCCGCTCGCGCGAAGGGGGAGTGTCTTTTCCTGACCGCAAAATTTCTACGTCGCCGCCGGCGGCTCGTCCGTCACGTCCGCCTCCGCCGCGTCCTCGCCAATGACCGGCGCGATGGCCTGGAGCTTGTCGTTCGCGTCGAGGTTCACCAGCTTCACGCCCTGCGTGTTGCGGCCCGCCTCGCGAATGGCCTTTACCCCCGTCCGCACCATCTGCCCGCCATTGGTGATGAGCATGATGTCGTCCGCCTCGCGCACCGTGAGCGCGCCGCAGACGCCGCCCGTCTTGTCGTTCGTCTTCATGGTGATGATGCCCTTGCCGCCGCGCGACTGGACCCGGTAATCGTCAAACGGCGTGCGTTTTCCGATGCCGTTCTCACTTGCCACCAGCAATGTCGCATCGGACACCACCAGCGCGAGCGCGACCACCGCATCGGTCTTGTCCAAAGTGATGCCTTTGACACCCGTGGCCGCGCGGCCCATCGAGCGCACATCCGATTCATTGAACCGGATGCTCATGCCCTCGCGGGTGATGAGCACGATGCCGTCGCCGGGATCTTTCACCTCGTCGTTTTCCACGATGCTGCCGCGCGTGAGCTTCACCTCGATCAGCGAATCACCTTCATCAATGCCGATGGCGATGATGCCGCCCTTGCGGACGTTCGAGAATTCGTTCAGCGCCGTCTTCTTCACCGTGCCGAGCCGCGTCGCAAAGAACAGCTCGCCCGATTGCTGCCAGGTGATGTTCTCCTTCTTCGCGTCGGTCTTGGACAGGATGCGGATCATCGCGGCAATTTTTTCATCCGCTTGGAATTCCAGAATGTTCGCGATGCTCCGGCCCTTCGAGGCGCGGCCCATGTCGGGAATCTCATGCACGCGCTCGACATACACGCGCCCCGTGTTCGTGAAGAACATCAGGTAGTCATGCGTGGAGGCCGTGAACAGATGCTCGATGAAGTCGTGATCGTCGGCGTCCGGCGCGCTGCCCTCGCGCGTGGTCATGCCGATCACACCCTTGCCGCCGCGCCGCTGCGAACGGTACTGGCTCACGTTGGTGCGCTTGATCAGCCCGCCGTGCGTGATGGTGATGATGACGCCTTCGTTCGCAATCAAATCCTCGATGGCAATCTCGCCTTCGTCGGGAACGATCTGGGTCAGGCGTGGCGTGGCGTGCTTCGTTTTAATCTCCTGAAGCTCGCCCTTGATGATCGCCATCACGCGCGTCTCACGCGCGAGGATGTCGAGGAGGTCTTTGATCTTCTCCAGCAGTTCACGATATTCGAGCCGCACCTTGTCGATTTCGAGGCCGGTCAGGCGGTAAAGTTGCAGCTCGAGCACTGCGTCCACCTGCCGCTCCGTCAGCGACCAGCGGCCTTCAACCAGCCGTCCTTCGCTGCGAATCAGGATGCCCCACGTCTCGACCTGCTGCCGTGACCACTCGAAGGCCAGCAGCTTGATCTTCGCCTCCTCGCGATTGCGCGAACTGCGGATGATGCGGATGAACTCATCGAGATTCGACAGCGCCGCGATGTAGCCTTCCAGCAACTCCGCGCGCTCCTCCGCTTTCCGCAGCTCGAACCGCGTGCGGCGCAAAATGACTTCGCGGCGATGATCGATGTAGCACTGGATCATCTCCTTGAGGTTCAGCGTCTTCGGACGCCCGCGATCAATGGCGAGCGCGTTGACCGAGAAGGAAACCTCCAGTTGCGTGTGCTGGTAAAGGTTGTTGATGACGACCTTCGGAATGCCGTCGCGCTTGAGTTCGATGACGAGGCGGCAGTTTTCATCCGACTCGTTGCGCATGGCCGAGACGTCGGTGATGACCTTCTCGTTCACGAGATCGGCGATGCTCGATTCGAGCGCCGCGCGATTCACGTTGTAGGGAATCTCGGTGATGACCAGTTGCTCGCGCCCGCCCTTGAGCTGTTCGGAGCCGACCTTGCCGCGCACGCGCACGCTGCCGCGCCCGGTGTGAAAATAGTTTTTGATGCCCTCGACGCCGAGAATCATGCCCCCGGTCGGGAAGTCCGGCCCCTTGATGAATTTCATCAGCTCCGGGATCGTGATGCTCGGGCTGTCAATCTGCGCGCAGATGCCTTCGATCACTTCGCCCAGATTGTGCGGCGGCATGTTCGTCGCCATGCCGACCGCGATGCCGGTGCCGCCATTAACCAGCAGGTTCGGAAACGCCGCCGGCAACACCGTCGGCTCGGTCAGACGCTCGTCGTTGTTCGGTACGAAATCGTCGGTGTCCTTCTCCATGTCGGTCATGAGCGCTGCGCCGAGCTGCGTCAAGCGTGCCTCGGTGTAACGCATCGCCGCCGGGGGATCGTCCTCGACGGAGCCGAAATTGCCTTTGCCGTCCACCAGCTTCTCGCGCATGGACCAGCCCTCGGCCATGTGAACCAGCGTTGGGTAAATCACCGCCTCGCCGTGCGGGTGGTAGTTGCCGCTCGTGTCGCCGCAAATCTTGGCGCACTTCATGTGCTTGCGACCAGGGAACAGGTTTAACTGCTCCATCGCGTAAAGAATGCGGCGCTGCGAGGGCTTCAATCCGTCGCGCACGTCCGGCAGCGCGCGCGAAATGATCACCGACATCGAGTAGTCGAGGAACGAGTTCTTAATTTCGTCCGCGACATTGATCTTGGCGACCTTCTCG
>JANNGC010000621.1:0-2814 GCA_031380445.1 Pedosphaera sp. | reverse complement strand
CATCGAGTCCGCCGACGTGATCAACCTGCTGCGCATCCAGCATGAGCGGCAGCGCGTGACGATGTTTCCCAGCATCGGTGAGTACACGAAACTGTTCGGACTGAACAACGAACGCTTCGCGCGCACCAAGCCCGATGTACTCATCATGCACCCCGGCCCGATCAATCGTGGCGTGGAGATCAACAGCGAGATCGCCGACTGCCCGCGCTCGGTGATTCTCGAACAAGTGACCAACGGTCTCGCCGTCCGCATGGCCACGCTCTTCCTCGTCTGCGGCGGCCAGGGACCGCAGGCCGTCGGCTGACATGGACGCGCTCGCCCGCTACTACGCGCAGCGCGCTCCCGAATACGAACGCATTTACCAGAAGCCGGAACGTCAGGCCGACTTGCACACGCTCCGTGAATTTGTGGCGAAAATTTTTGCCAGCCGTCGTGTCTTGGAAATCGCCTGCGGCACAGGCTGGTGGACGGAAATCCTCTCCAACACCGCGCGCTCGGTTGTCGCCACCGACATCAACGACGAGGTGCTGGCCATCGCAAGAATCAAGAAGTTTGGAGACGCCACGATTTCCTTCCGGCGCTGCGATGCCTGCCAGCTCGATCAAGTCGCTGGCGATTTCGACGCTGCCCTCGCCGTCTTCTGGTGGTCGCACCTGACATCGCCTGAGCTGGAGAAATTCCTGCAAGCCCTGCACCGACGATTGAAGCCTGGCAGCCTCATCGTGTTCATCGACAACCTGTTCGTGACCGGCAGCAGCACACCGATCTCGCGCCGGGACGAAGAAGGCAACACTTACCAGCAACGCCGGCTGGACGACGGTTCCCCCACCGAAGTGCTGAAGAATTTTCCAACCGACGAAGAGATCACCCGCGTGCTCCAAGATTGCGCGCAGGAATTAACCATCAGCCGCAGCCAGTACTTTTGGACTGTGCGCTACACGTTGGGCAGATAGTCAGCCGCATCATCCTGCGGTTCGTAGCCCAGCAATTCCTTCGCGTTGCTCAAGTCCCATGGCCCGCCTTTGGTATTGTTTGAGATGCCGAAGAAGGTGCCGAACTTCAAATCCGTGCGCAGGCATTTCACCAGCAGTTGCGTGAGGTCGCGCGGACTGCACCAGTCGTATTGCACATCGTGGCCGGGGATGCGGAGCAGCGGATCATCGTAGGCGCGGAAGTAGCACAGGCGGATGACGAGCATGGACATGTCGTGCGTCTCGGAATACCAGCGCGCCAAGGACTCTCCGAAAATCTTCGTGCAGGCATAGACCGTGGAAGGGCGCGGCGGCATCTCGACGGTGACATGCGTCTCGCGTCCGTAGTTGAGAATCACCTGGCCGGTGCTGGCGTAGATCACGCGCTTCACGCCCGCCTGGCGCGCGGCCTCGAACGAGTTGTAGGTCCCGGCGAGATTTACGGGCAGCAGTTTGGTGTGGAAATCCGCCTCGTCCGAAATCGCCGCGAGATGAATGACCGCGCTCACGCCTTCGCACGCGCGGCGCAGCGCGGCGAAGTCCTGGATGTTGCCCACGACGATCTCATCGTCACCCGCGGCCACCAGTGATGCGGTGTCGAACAGACGCAGCGCAAAATGCGCGCGCAGCAGCGGCACGATCTGCGTGCCCACACGTCCGCCCGGCCCGGTGATGAGAATTTTTTCGCGCACGGCGTGATTGCAGTTTCACGAGCGGAAATGTGCAACCCCAAAGCGGACGGAGCGCGGACTTTCCAGTCCGCACCAACGTGCGACGACGGACGGCGTGGACATGGATTGAACTGCTCGCCCTTCGAAGCTGGCTGCGGGCTGGAAAGCCCGCGCGCCGGTTCGGTCAGGGAATTTCCACCGCGCGATAAAACTTCTGCAGCACAGGCGCGGGGTCGAATGCTCAGGGCGATAAACTCCTCACTCCAGAAGACGCGGAGGTTGCAAATAAAATCTTCCCAAAATTTCGTGAATTCGTTGGCACGTTGGAGCGGCTCGGTATCAGTCCGTTTGACCGCGAACTTTCACCGGCATCATTCAGCAAAATCCGGGCGCTCCAGATTCCCAACGGCATCATCGCAAAATTTGTGGTGGCAGATGAATGGACGGCTGACTACACGGAAAATGATTCCTTTTCAGGAATCACTTACTTCGGCCAGCGCGGACCGGATAATCCAATTCGTGCCATCAGTCATGCCGACACGAACGCGTTGTATCGGCTGTCTCAACGCGCAATTCAAATGCCTGAAACTGAAGTCTGGAACATTGCCGGCCGCGTCGCGGATGCGTTCGTAATTGACCGTGCGAAGTTTGAGGCACCCCAACTGCACGAAGAGGGGTTGTTCCAATACCGGCTCGGTATTTACACAGTAGAATACCGAAAGAAAGGGAGTAACCCGCTCAATGGTCTCAACTACACCCGCGGATTCAGTCTCAAAGCCACATCGCCCATGACAGCCGTGCTCGTAAGCTACTCCCATCTTGAAGCGACGCTAAAGTGACTTCATGCGGCGTGCATCGTATTCGTCGCGTCGTTTTTGATTTAGCCTTTCCAGCGTGCCGGACCGGTCTTCGTAAGGTGTGTGTTCAATCCAGAACACCGAGACACAGTTGGTGATGGTTACAAGATGCACCGCACCTTTGAAGAATTCGAGCCGGGATTCGGGGGTACAGGAAACGTAAGGGTTCAACTTGCGACCGTTCGCAACAGCGTGAATCAATTTGCTAACGTCTTTGCCGTCAACAGTGGTCTTCAAGTCTTCGTAACCGAGCACATTACTCGCGAAGATCACGCGGTCGGCGTCCTTCAGTCGGTTGGCCATTTCTTTTTGCGG
>JANNGC010000578.1:0-8539 GCA_031380445.1 Pedosphaera sp. | reverse complement strand
GCTTTCCAGCCCGCAGCAAGTTCCGCACGCGCCCGCGCGTAAGAACTTGCGGAAGCCGGTCTCCGTCTCACGTTGCTGCGGGCTGGAAAGCCCGCGCTCCCTGGCAAAATGGCTCCGCCCAAAATTGCCAAATGGAGCGTGACTGAGAAGCGAACGGAAACGGGTTTCGGGCGAAACAGTCTCAGTCCGGGTGCGCGGGCGGGGTGAGGACGCGGAGGAAATCAGCGGGCGGAACGCCGGTGGCAGGAGCGTGGGCGCAGGCCGCGCGGGCGGCGGTGTATTCCGCATCACGCGCCGCCCAGCGGCGGAGCACGGCGGCGAGTTCCGCGCCGCCCCGGATGGGATCGAGAACCAGGCCGCGTCCTGATTCGGAAATCACGCGCGCCGCCTCGCTCGCGCGCGGGCCGAGGAAAACCACGGGCCGTTGCGCGGCGAGCGCGCCGTAAATTTTGCTTGGCACCACGAGACCGAGCAGCGCATCGCTCATGCAGGCCAGATGCACATCGGCGGCGGCGAGCGTAGCGGAAATTTTTTCCAAGGGCGCGGGTGCGCGGAACTCCACGTTCGCGCACGAGGCCAGCGCGGTTCGCACCACGTCCAGCTTCGGCCCCGCGCCGGCGAACACGAAGCGCACGGGCGCAAGGTGGCCCGCCTCGCGCTGCGAGGTGTCGTTCAACATTTTGACCGCCTCAATGATCGCCTCGAACGGATGCGCCAGTCCGAAGTTCCCGGAATACATCACGGTCAGGGGAAGTTGAGAGTTGAGAGTTGAGAGTTGAGAGGCGGATGCGCCCACGGCCCAGTTTGGAATGACGGTGATTTTGTCCGCGCTGATCCCGCGCGCGATCAGCCGGTCTTTCATGCAGCGTCCCACGGCGATGATTTGATCGTGGCGGCGCAGCGACCCGTTCGAGAGACCGCGCAGCAGGCGCGCGGCGCAACCGTTCTTCCGCACCACGCCGAGTTCTTCCGCCACTTCGGGATAAACATCCTGCGCCCAATGGACGAGCCGCGCGCGCTTCCACAATTTCAGCAGCGGCCCGAGCACCAGCAGCAGCGGCGGGTCGGTGAGCGTCACGATCACGTCGTGCCGCGGCAGCCGCAGCGCGCGCCAGAGCAGCGCGGGATAGAGCGAGGCGTAACTGAGCGCGCGGCGCACCAGCGAGGCGCGCGTGAAGGGCAGGCCGCGCACGCGGACGACAGAGGGTTGAAGGTTGAAGGTTGAAGGTTGAAGGTTTCCTGCGGCCAGCACGCTCACTTGCCATCCTTCTTTCACCAATGCTTCCGCCAGTTCCGCGAGCAACTGCCCGGTCGCGCCGTCGTCGGGCGGATACACGCGGTTGATGAAGAGGATGGAAGGCACGGGAAGGGAAAAGCTGAAACGCTGAAAACTGAAAAGCTGAAATCGGAACGGGCTTTCTTTCAGCGTTTCAGTTTTTCAGCGTTTCAGTTTTTTGTGAATGAATGAGCTTCGGCAACTGTGCGCGCAACAGTTCCTCCGCGTGCGCAGCATCACGCGCGCCCCAGAGGCCGATTTGCAGGACGCGCTGGCCGGGATTGCGACGGCGTTCGCGCACGGCGTCCAACCGCGCCCGGCGCGTGAGGAGTTCGGTCACGTTGCGCTGCTCCGCCACGCCGTCTTCCCAGAGCGAATAGAAAACGAAGAGCGGACGCCCGCCCTGCTCCGTGGTGTAGCAGCGGAAGGGCAACGACAAACCCGCAGCCTCCACGCGCGGCACGTCGGAAATGTCGCGCAGATTTTTCCCGGCGGCAGGCAGGCAGATTTCGGGCGTGTGATTCCGCGCCAGCGTGGTGGCGGTGCGGCCGGGCTCCCAGCGCAGGTAAATCATCTGCCAGCGCGTGCCATCCGCCTGGCGCCACGACGCGGACTCGCCCTCGTCGTAGCGCAAAATTTCCCGCGCGGCGGAGGGCAGCCCGACCGTTTTGAAACTGGACTCACTGCGCGGAAATTCTGCGCGCCACTCCGCCGTCACCACGCGCGGCGCGCTCGCGTACCAGAGGCGAATGGCGAGTTCGCCCGCGAGCAGGAGCAGTGCGGTGGAAATGATGAACACGGATTTACCGCAGAGACGCAGAGGCGCAGAGGCGCAGAGAGCGGAAAAACTTTTTACCTCATTTTTCTCTGCCCCCTCTGCGTCTCTGCGTCTCTGCGGTAAATTCTTTTGCGCCAGCCAAGTGGCCGCCGCCCACACGCCGCAGAAGCAGCCGAGGAGAATGGTCACGCCCGCCGGGTCGTGCCAGCGCGCGACCGCCGCCGAGCCTTGCTTCGTGGCCACGAGCGCGAGCGTCAGCGTGCGCGCGAGATTGAAGACGCACGCGAGCGCGAAGCTGACCCCGAGCAACGCCACCCGCCGCGACACGTTCAGCCGCCGCCATTCGCCGAAGAACAGCGCGAGCATCAGCGCCGCCTGGAGCGAACGAATGCCGCTGCACGCCTCGTCCACATCCACGAAGCCGCCCGCCGTCTCAATGACATTGCCGTGCGTGAGCGCGGGGAAACCCAGCGCGTTCAACAGCTCGACCGTCACCGCCACGATGCTGCGCGTGAGCAGTTGAATGAGCGGCTGCTCCAACGGCGTCGGCCACGGCACGGCCACGAGGAAGAACAAAATGGGAAAGGCAAACTGCCTCAGCGCACGCGCGCCGCCGGAGAGGAACAGAAACACCAGCGACAGCCCGGTCACTTCCAAGGCCAGCGCCCAGCTCACGAGCCGCCAGTCCGGATTCGCTTCCTCGACGAGACGGGTGGCGAGGAAGGCGAGGACCACGAGACCGCAGCACAGCGGGAGCATAGGACCACGGGACCACGGGACCACGGGACTCGTTGGTCCTGTTGTCCCGTGGTCCTGTTGTCCCGTAGTCCCGCCCGCCCACCGTCTCCAGAACAGCACCGCGCACAGGAACGGCACCGCCCAGCCGTAGGCGTATTGCTCGTCCACTGTCCACACCACGCGCAGATGGAGAATGAGGCGCAGCCAGGCGAAAGCGAGAACTGCGAGCATCACGAACACCGGCCAGCGGAAGAATCCGGTGGACGGTGCGTCGGTGTGAACTGGAACGGATGAATTCATGAACCGACGGCGGGCCAGATGCCGTAGCGCAGCGCGTAGGCCACGGTTTTCAAATACTCGCTCGCAATGTAGCCGCGCTCGAAACGCCACGGCTTGGTGCGCGGCACAGGCGCGGAGAGAAATTCAATCTCCGGCGCATACTTGCGAAAAGAACTCAACGCGCGCCGGGAGTGAAACCACGAGGTCACGATGATGACTCGCCGGCACTTCTGCGCGCGCAGCAGCTTCACCGTCTCCAAGGCGTTCTCCTGTGTGCTGCGCGAGGCGCATTCCAGTTCGATGCGTTTCGCGGCCACGCCACGCTGCACCATCACGCGCCGGTTGCTTTCGCAGTCACCGCGCCCGGAGACAATGACGCGCGCGGCCAGCCCGTTCGTGGCGAGATGCGCCGCGTGTTCCGCGCGCACCACCGGTTCGCCGCCCAGCACCACGATGGCGTCGGAGGTTTGCAATTTTGAAGTCACGCAGAGCAACTGTTCATCGCACGTCACCAGCACGACGGCGAGCATGAGGATCAAGACCGCGACAACGGCCAGCCCGCGGCGAAGTTTGAAATGCTTGCGCCAACTCATGCCCGTGATCGGTAGGGCGCGGTGTCCTCACCGCGCCGCGCTGGAACAGGAGCGACGCATGGAACTCGCCCAAGCCCCGCCCCGGCGCGCTGAGGACAGCGCGCCCTACCAGCGTCAGAAAATTGTCGAGCACGCTCGGTCGTCACTTCAACGCCCTGACCTTCCGCCGCACCTCGGCGATGTATTGCGCGCGAATCTGGCAGGCCACGAAACCCGCGCGTCCTTCGAGAAATCCGCCGCGCACGAAGTAGTGATAGCCAAACCAAATCAGCGGTTCGCCCGGAATGCGGATGACCAGCTTCTTCAGCCACCGCCGCCGCTCCTGCGCATTGCCAAAAAACTTCGGCTCAATCGCCTCCTCGCCGTAACGCCCCGTGGTCAGGAAGCGATGCCGCACCGCCGCCTCCCACGTCGCGTAGCGATGATGCTTCTCGCGATACGCCTCCAGCCCCTTGAAGTCTTCGTGGATGAGCGGCGTGTTCAGTTTTCCAATCCGCCCTTCGACAATGACGCGCTCATGCACTTCCATGTCGAACCCGCTCGGGTCGTGGTCAATCAGCCTCTCGAAACGCGCGTGGTCACGACGGAAGAGCAGCACGGCCTGATGCGAAAATCCACCGAAGCGAAAGCGACGTCCGAGAAAATGAAACTCTTTGCGGATGAGAAACGCCTCCGGCGTGGTGGCCCCGCTCGCGCGGCGAGCGGGGTCGTTGGCTCCAAGTTTTGCCTCCGTAACTTCCCCGCCTCGCAGCGCGAGGCGTTCCACCTCGCGGAGGGCTTCGGCGATCTCTTGCCAGAGTTTTTCCGGCACCACCTCATCCGCGTCGAGCAGCAGCACCCACGGCGTGCGAATCTCCAAAGTGTCCAGCGCCCACTGGCGTTTCTTCGGGTAGCCGCCGGTGTAATTGAACTGCACCACTTCCGCGCCGTGCGCGCGTGCGATCTCCACCGTGCTGTCGGTGCTGTGAGAATCCAGCAGGACGACGCGCGCCGCCGGCTTCAACGCCGCGAGACAACGCGGAAGATTCGTCGCCTCATTGCGCGCGGCCAGAAGCACTGTGATTGGTAGGGAGTGGGACAACGGGACTACGGGACGGCGGGACCGAAAGACGCTCGCGCAAGACCGAGCACCAGCAGGCTGGTGAGCAGCGCGCTCCACTTGCGCAAGGGGCCGGCTTCCTTCTCCACGGCGGCGATCAATCCGTGCAAGGCGGCAAAAGTATGGCGCGTTTGCCCCGCCAGATTCTCGGCTTTGATTTCATCAAGATAGTCCAACCGTTTGGCCAGATGGATGAAGTATTGCGCTTCCGCCAGCGAACCTCGGGCGATGTAGAGAAAATGCAGATACTCCTTTTTGCTCTCGCGCGCGGAGCCTTCCACGATGTTCGCCGCGACGGACGCCGCCGCACGCCGAAGCTGGCTGGTCAGCCCGTACAATTCCTCGCGTGGAAACAACCGCGTCACCTCGTAAATCGCCACAGTCAGATCGTCCGCCTTCTGCCACGCTCCAATTTTCGTGTAATCTCTCATACGTCATCCTTGGTCCTGTTGTCTTGTCGTCCCGTAGTCCTATGGTCTCGTGGTCCCGTGGTCCCTTAGTCCCGTTGCCCCTCCCCCCGGCTTCTCCCTGCGCTTCAGCGCCCGCGCCGGATTGCCGGTGGCAATCATCCACGGCTCGACATCCTTCATCGCCACGGCGCGCGCGCCGAGAATCGCGCCCTCGCCGATGGTCACGTTCGGCCCCACAAAGGCGTCCGCGCAAATCCACGCTTGCGCGCCAATGGAGATCGGCAGGCGCAGCAGCGGGAATTCCGCCTGCGTGTAATCATGCGTGCCCGCGCAGAGATGCGCGCGATGCGAAATGGTCGCGCGCTCGCCGATGGTCACACGCCCGAGATTGTAGATGAACGCGTGTTCGCCAATGGCGCTGTGGTCGCCCGCCTCCAGGTTCCACGGGAAATAAATCACGGCGGAATTGTAGATGTGAACCTGCTTCCCAATCTTCGCGCCGAAACACCGCAGCAAAAACACGCGCCAGCCAAAGCACGGACGCGGGCTGAAGCGGAACAGCGGTTTCACCACGCCCCACAGCACGCGCTTCAGCAGTTCGCCGCGCGAATACTTCTGCGCCTTCCGGTTTTGTTCCACATCAAGCATGGCGAAAGAGAAAAGCGGAAAAGCTGAAAGTCTGAAACGCTGAAATGACCGGGCGAAGGCTGATTGAACCACGGAAGACACGGAAAACACGGAATGAAGAGCCGGGAGAAAACTCCGGGCAGTCCTTTCCCATTCCGTGTCTTCCGTGTCTTCCGTGGTTCATCTTGTCCTATTTCAATCGCACACTCTCCGGCGGTGAACCGCCGCCCAACGCCCACTCACAAACGCGCCGCATCTCGGTGGCGATGACCGGCCAGGAGAATTTCGTGGCCACCAGTTCGCGCCCGCGCGCGCCCATCGCCACGCGCTCGGCGTCCTTCATCTCCACGAGCGTGCGCAGGCCGACCGCGATGCTCGGTGCCTCGGTGCTGATGCGGAGCGCGGCGTGCGCGGTGAAACCCTCCGGCAAGTTGCACTCGTCCGTCATCAGCACCGGCTTTGCGTAGGCCCACGCTTCGAGCACGACCATCGGCAACCCCTCGCTGAGCGAAGGCAGGATAAAGGCGTCGCAGTTCGCGTAACAGGCGGCCTTGGCGTCGTTGAATTGCGGCCCGAGAAACTGCACGGAACTTTGAACTTTGAACTCTGAACTTTGAACTTTGAGCGTCTGCTCGTAGCCGCCCTGATCCCAGCCCGCGATGGCGAGCACCCACTCGCGCGCCGCGGGACAATCGCGTTGCACGTCCGCCCACGCGTGAATCAGCGGAACGAGATTCTTCTTCGGATGCAGGCGGCCGAGGTAGAGCAGCGTCTTGCGACCGGCGTGCGTTGAAGGTTGAAGGTTGAAGGTTGAAAGTTGAGCGCCATCCCCTTTCAGCTTTTCAGTTTTTGAGAGTCCCGTGGTCCCGCAGTCCCGTGGTCTTTCCAGCTCCGGCAAATCAATCCCGTTCGGAATCACGCAGATGGGACTTTTCAGGCCGAAGGCGCGGATGGATTGCGCCTCCGATTCGCAGAGCGCACGGATGCAGGCCGCGCGGCGCAGATGCGCGTGCTCGTAGAGCAGTCCGGCCACACGCTTTTTCCAGCGCGAATTCCGCACCGCCCACGGGTCGAGCATCCCGTGCGGATGAATGATGCTGGGCCGCCCCGTGCGCCGCGACCAACTTAACGACGCGAGCGAAGAATACTTCCACAGCCCGTGCGTGAGCAGCACATCGAGGTTCGCGTCCATCAAGGCGGGAAACAGTTCCGGCGCGTAGCCCCAGCCGCGTTCCACCGGCCGGAAAGTCTGGACCTCCAGCGGTTGCCACGCCGGGAGATCGGCGGCGGAATGCTCGTCCTCCAGGCTAAACACCCGCACCGTGTCGCCCGCGACGGGCAGCGACTGGGCAAGCCGCCGCACGCTCTCGAACAACCCGCCCGCATTCCGCGAGACGCAATCCAGTAGGCAACCGACAATCATGGCAAAGCAAAAAGCAAAAAGCAGAAAGCAGAAATTGGGACGACAGGACGACAGGACGACGGGACTACAGGACTCTTAAAAAATCTGAAATGACAAAAGCGGAAAGCGGACGGTTCAAGATCAGTCTGCCGGTCATGTGGTCCCGCCGTCCCGTGGTCTTGCGGTCCCGTGGTCCCGTGGTCCCGTAGTCCCTCATTTCAATTTTCACCTCATCGCGAGGCGTTTTAGCAAAACACGATCAAGCACCCCGGCACGGCGACGCGGGAGTTTCACCGCCAACTCCGCCGCCTGCCGCAAGCCTTCGCCGAAACGCGCCGGCTCGTGATGCGAAGCAATCTCGCGGCTCGCCGCGCCGAAGCGCGCCCGGTCTTCCTCGGGCAACGACGCCATTTCCAGCAGGCACGCGGCGAGCGCGTCCTGGTTCGTGGGATCAAAAGTGAATCCGTTCACGCCCTCGCGCACCAGTTCCGGCCCGCAGCCGCATCGGTTCGAGACCAGCACCGGCAGCCCCGCCGCCACGGCCTCGTTCACCACCAGCCCCCATTGCTCCGTGCTGCTGGCGTGGACAAAGGCCGACGCGCGCGCATACCACGACGGAAGTTCATCGTATTGGATGAAGCCCGGCAGATGGACGGAATCCTGTAGAGAGAGGTCCGAGATCAGATGGCAGAGGTCAGATTTCAGCGGGCCGTCGCCGAGGATGGTTAGGGACCACGGGACCACGGGACCACAGGACGACAGGACTGATTTGCGATAACGCGCGTAGGCGCGAATGAGCTGCGGCAAATTCTTCTTCGGGATGAAACGAGCGCTGGCGAGGAAGAACGGGGGCGATGGGACAACAGGACAACGGGACAACGGGACAACGGGACTCGGACTCCGCAGTCCTGCGGTCTCGTGGTCTCGTCGTCCTGTGGTCCCGTAGGCCTTCCCCCCGAAGTGTCGATTGTCCACCACATCATACCCCGTGAAAATCCGGTCCCGCGCCATGCCGAGCTGTTCCAAGTAAGCCATGTGCAATCGCCCGCCGACCAGCGCCGTGGAGAACAAGCGCACCACGCGGCGCTTCACAAATTCCTTCCACGCCACGCGCGGCTCGTCGTGCGCCGTGCTCTCGGACATGAGGATGGCGGGCACACCACGCTCCACACACCACGCCAGCGCGACAAAGGCCGCGCGATCCGACCAGCCGGGAATCGCCACCGCCTCGGGCCGCGCCGCGTCCAGCGCGTGCCGCACCCGCGAACGCACGTCCTCCGCCGCCGCCTCGCGACTGTCCCCGCGCGGGAACAACGTCACCCGCTCGAAGCCGCGCG
>JANNGC010000353.1:0-17978 GCA_031380445.1 Pedosphaera sp. | reverse complement strand
GACTTCGATTTCCTTGAACCCGCACGCGACGAGCGCCTGAAAGAGTTCCAGCTTTTGCGAGACGTTCATGGGCACGGCGAGGGCTTGATTGCCATCGCGCAGATCCACGCTGCACCAGATGGGGGCGTGTTTGAGGACGCGGTTCGGCCACTGCCGGTTCGGCAATTCAACGGGCCGGAACGGGCGATACTTGGAGCCAGGGTTCTTCAACATGGTTTTTTTCCTGAATTTCGAACCGCAGATAAACGCGGATTCTCGCAGATGAAAATTCTTATCTGCGTCCATCTGCGCGGTTCTGCGGTTCAAAATTCCATTTCTGTTGCCCGCGTTTCAACAAAGGCGCTGGAGTCGGACAACAAAAAACCCCACCGCCTTATCGGCAGTGAGGTTTCTGAAATCTCGTGTGTGAATCAGAACCTGACCGCCGCGCCACTAAGCAGCAGCGCGGTAAGCAGCAGTCCGTTGTTCGTCTCTTGAATCACGGCGCGGAAGCTATTGGCCGGTGTTCAGCGGGTCAACGGCATTTTTGGCGCGAAAACGAGAGAAGGCGCGCTTGAGGCCAAGCCGCAGTGCCGCCCGTGAACACGAGACTGGAAAGTCTCGCCACCTGCCGACAAGAATGTCGGCGTTAAGCAAGGTGGGATTTTCAGTCTCGAGTTGGGCGCGCCCCTCGCAGTTGCCCGACCGTCATTCAGTTCAGCCAACCGTCCGGCGGATTTTTGCGTTTGACCCCCTCCGGCACGGTGTCTAGGGTGCGCCCTCAATTTTCTAAAACTCTATGTTCGGAACGATTCGCCGTCATCAAAGCTGGCTCTGGGTGTTCATCATCGCCGCCATCATCATCAGTTTCGTCGTGTACTTTCAGCCCGGTGGCGGGCAGAACAACTCGCGCGCCAACGAGAACGCCTTCGAGCTGAACGGCAAGCCCGTGACCGCCACGATGATTCAAGGCGCGGGTCGTGAAGTGCGCCTCCTCTACTTCCTCAATTTCCGCCGCTGGCCAGAGCAGGACACCGAGCGCGCGCAGCAGATGGGTTTCGACATCGAGCAGGAGGCTTACCTGCGTCTCTTCCGCGCGGCCAAGGCTCAGGAAGCCGGCATCACCATTCCTGATCAGACCGTGGCCGACCTCGCGCGCCGTCTGATGGGCGAGAACGTGGACGCGGATCGTTTCACGAAGGAACTGCTCATTCCCAACGGCCTGACCCTCGATGACTTTGAACGGTTCGTCCGCAACGACGCGGCCATTCAGCAGCTCAGTTCCGTGGTCGGCGCGGCGGGCCGGCTCGTCACGTCGGCCGAAGCCGAGGCCATTTACCGTCAGGAAAATCAGGAGACCGGCGGCGACATCGTGTTCCTGAGCCTGAGCAATTATCTCAGCCAGGTGGTCGTGACCAACGGCGCGCTCTCGAACTGGTACAACCTGCGCGGCTATCGCACGCCGGAAAAAGTCCAGGTCAGCTACGTGGAATTCCCGCTCACGAATTTCATCGCCGACGCGGAGAAGCAGTTTTCCGAAGTCACGAATTTGAACCAGCAGTTGCGCGACGTTTATTTCAAGGCCGGCCCGGACAACTTCAAGGACACGAACGGCGTGGTGCTGACCGAGTCCAACGCCATCGCGAAAATTCGCACGACCGAACTGGATCGCGCCGCGTCCTTCTTTGCCAAGCGCCGCGCGAATGATTTCGCCAACCAGCTTTACGACAAACAGCCGGTGACGGTGGCGAACTTCCTCGCGCTCGCCGCGTCGAACAATCTGCCCGTGCTGACGAGCCTCCCCTTCGACCGCGAAGACGGCCCGACGAACTTGGACGTGTCGCCGAAGTTTGTGCAGGCCGCGTTCTCGCTGAATGCGACGAGCAACCCCGTGGCGGTGCAGCCGCTGGACGGCCAGCATGGTTTCTACATCATCGCGTTGAAGCAGAGTTTCCCCAGCGAGCCGGAGCCATTCGCGACCATCCAGGCCAAGGTCGAAGACGATTACAAACGCTACAACGCCTTCACGCTCGCCTACAGCGCGGCCACGAATTTCATCGGCGTAGCTACGACCGGACTCGCCCAGGGCAAGACCTTTGAAGAACTCGCCGTCGCGCAGAAACTCAAAGTGGAGACGCTCCCGCCCATCTCCGCGCGCACCGACTCGGTGACGAACCTGGAAGAGCGCGTTGATGTGCGCCGCCTCAAATCCATCCTGCTCAATCTCGAACCCGGCAAGATCAGCACCTACACGCCGAACCCGCCCGAAGGCGGCTACGTCGTCTATGCACGCGCGCGCCTGCCGATGGATGAAACGAAGCTCAAGACCGAGCTGCCGAAGTTCCTCGCTGAACTGCGTTACCAGAAGCAGAACGAGATTTTCAACCAGTGGTTCCGCAAGCAGCTTGAAGCGGCCAAGCTTCCGCTGCCCAACCGGCAGCGGCGGCAGGGCTAGTTCGCCTCCCAAACATTTATGAGTGAGCGTGCGTCAGCGCCTTCCGCGCCGCCGATTAAACTCTCGTCACCCGAGACGCAGGAGTTTTGGGAAATGCCTGTCGTGTTCGAAGACGAGCATCTGCTCGCTCTCAACAAGCCCGCGCGCCTGCTCACCTCGCCCGACGCGGACGACGCGAGCCGCCCGAGCCTGATGAAGTTGCTCCACGCCGGCATCGCCGCCGGCAAGCCGTGGGCGAAGGAGCGCGGTCTGACGTATCTCAACAACGCGCACCGCCTCGACTTCGAGGCTTCCGGCGTGCTGCTCCTCGCGAAGAACAAACCCGCGTTCATCAAGCTCGCCGACCTCTTCGGCGCGGACCAACCGCAGCGGACGTACGTCGCGCTCGTGCATGGCACGCCGGAGCAGGACGAGTTTGAAGTCAACGCACCCATCGCCCCGCATCAGATCAGCCCCGGCCTCATGCGCGTAGAGCCGGATCTTGGCAAAGCCGCGCGCACCGGCTTCAAAGTGCTGACGAAGTTTCTCGGCTACACGCTGCTCCAAGGCCAGCCGTTCACGGATCGCACCCACCAGCTTCGCGTCCACCTCTATCATGTGCATCTGCCCGTGCTCGGCGATGCGCTTTATCGCGGCGGCAAACTGTATCTCTCCCAGATCAAGACCAAGTATCGCGCGCGCGACGACCGCGAGGAGCGCCCGCTCATCTCCAGCGCCGCCCTGCACGCCGACACTCTCACCCTGGCCCACCCCGCCAGCGGCGAAATGATCACCATGACCGCGAAATGGCCGAAGGATTTGGAAGTGGCCGTGAAGTATCTGAAGCTGTTTGCGGCGGTGTGAAGTGAAACGGACCGCACCAAGCCGCCGACTGGGACGCCCGGCGCGCTCCCCATCTTGAACGCTCACGCCACCCGCGCCGTCAGCAGCAAATCCTCTCCCAGCCAGCGGTATTCCACATCTCGCAGTTCCACCGCGTCTTTGACCGCAGCAATTCCCGGCCCCGCCACGCCCTTGCGCGCGTCGCGTCCGCCGAGAATTTTCGGCGCATAGAAAAAGGCGACGCGCTGCGCCTGACCGCCGAGGAGGAACGACGCGTTCACCTCGCCGCCGCCTTCCACGAGCAGTCGGGTGACATTCTCCGCGCCGAGTTTTTTGAGCAGCCAGCGCAGGTCAATGAGTCTGTCGCGCAGCGGCGCGATTTCCACGCGGACTTTTTTCCGCAGGGCGGCGAGACGTTTCGCCGGCGCGCGCTCGGTAGTGATGATGGTGGTGAGGGCGGCAGACTCATCCGTGACGACGCGGGCAGTGAGCGGCGTGCGCGCCCGCGAATCCAGAATGATGCGTCGCAAGGACGGCGCACCGGCCACCGACGCACCGGCTACCGGCCGCACCGTCAGCGCCGGGTCATCCGCCAGCACCGTGTTCACACCCACGAGGATGGCGTCCATGCTGGCGCGCAGTTGCATGGCGAAGGCGCGGGACTCTGCGCCGGTGATCCACTTCGACTCGCCGTTCGCGGTGGCGATTTTGCCGTCGAGAGTCATGGCGGCCTTCACGGTCACGAAGGGCGTGCGGCAGACGATCCAGTGGTTGAAAGACTCGTTGAGCCGCGCCGCTTCTTCGGCGAGCAGGCCGTGAACAACTTCAATGCCCGAACGACGCAGCAGTTTGAAGCCACGCCCGGCGTGTTTCGGATTCGGATCGCGCGCCGCAATGACGACGCGTCTGATGCCCGCCGCGATGATGGCCTCGGTGCAAGGCGGCGTGCGTCCATGCGTGCAGCACGGTTCGAGCGTGACGTAGAGCGTGGCCCCGCGCGCCTTGTGACCACGACACTCACAGTCGCGGAGCGCTTCGACTTCGGCGTGCGGCAGTCCCGCGCGCCGGTGCCAGCCGCGCCCGATGATTTTCCCGCGCTGCACGAGAACCGCGCCGACCATCGGGTTGGGAGAAGTCAGGCCACGAGCGCGCGCCGCGAGGCGCAGCGCCTCACGCATGAAAGTAAAATCTGATTTCGTGGGCGTGGCCAAGATGGCCGGAGTCTGGGAACGGTGTTACAACCTGTCAACGCGCGGCAAATACCTTGAAAGAATTCCCGGCTGTGGCGTCATTGCACAGGCTCGAAAAAATAAACGACATGAAAGCGCAAAGGCTCAAGCATCAACTCGGAGTGCGTTGTTTCCTCTGGCTCTTGCTGGGCGGGCTGGCCACTCCTGCGTTCGCCGCGAGCTACGCGCCCAAGCGCGCGCCCGGCGCAGAAATTTTCGACAATAAAACCGTCCTCCCCCTCCGCATTGAAATTTCCTCGAACGAAATGGTGCGCCTGCGGCGCAATGATCGCGAGGACGTGCGCGCCACCGTCTGGGAAGGCACGAACGTCTGGCGCGACGTGGGCCTGCATGTGAAAGGCGCGGCCGGCAGCCGGCGCGACATCAATGACAAGCCGGCGCTCACGCTGGGCTTCGACAAGTTTGTCCCCAACCAGCGCTTTCACGGGCTGAAGAAAATTCACCTGAACAACTCGGTGCAGGACGGCAGCTACCTCAGCGAAAATATTTGCGGCGAACTGTATCGCCACGCGGGCATCGCGGCGGCGCGGGTGACGTATGCGACGGTGGAATTGAACGGACGCAAGCGCGGCTTCTACGTGGTGAAGGAAGGGTTCACGAAAGACTTTCTCGCCATGCACTTCAAGAACCCGAACGGCAACTTCTACGACGGCGGTTTCCTCCGCGAGATCACGGAGCAGCTCGAACGCGACAAGGACGGCGAGAACGACGTGCGCGACTGGTCGGACTTGAAGGCGCTCGTCAAGGCCGCGCAGGTGCCGGAGCCGTTCGTGCGTTTCCAGGAGTTGAGCAAGGTGCTGGACGTGGAACGCTTCGCCACCTACTGCGCGCTGCAAATCATGACGTGGGACTGGGACGGCTACCTGATGAACCGGAACAACTACCGCGTCTATCACGACCCCGGCACGGGCAAGATGGTTTTCCTGCCGCACGGCATGGACCAGATGTTTGAGGAGACGCATCATTTTCCGATTCCGCGTCCGAACCGTTTCAACGCGCTGGTGGCCAACCGCTTCATCGAGACGCCGCAGGGGAAGAAACTTTATCTCGAACGCTTCGGCGAAGTGTTCACGAACGTGTTTCAAATCGAGATGCTGACCAACCGCGTGAACGAACTGGCTTCGTTGATTCGCCCGGTGCTGGTGCGGTTGGAAATGGACAAGGCGGACAAGAAGCTGGGTGACGAAGCGATCCAGAAGGCGGGCGAGAATGCCGGCAAGAATTTCGACAGCGAGGTCAAGCGGCGGCACGACCGGATCACGGCACAGCACGCGAATTTTGTGCGTCGCCTGAACGAGCCGCCGCCGACGCCGCTCCTTTTCACCAGCGGCGTCGCCAGCGTCACGAACTGGACGATCACCTTGCGCCCGGCGGATCCCGCGAACGCCATTCGTGACCGCGTGCTGCTCGAAGGCCGGCGCACGCTGCATGTCCTGACCACGAACAAGACCACGAACACCGCCGCGTCCTGGCGCGCGAGCGTGCTGTTGAAGGAAGGAAATTATCGCCTGGAAGCGATGGCGAAAGCGTCCGGCATCGTGCCGGTGCTGAACACGAACAAGGGCGCGGGCGCGGGCATCCGGCATTCCGGCATCAGCACGAACCGCGTGAACAAACTCGTCGGCGACACGGGCTGGGAAAAATTGGAATACGACTTGCGCGTGAAAGAGGAGCGCGAGGTGGAACTGATCGCCGAACTGCGCGCGCTGGCGGGCGAGGTGTGGTTCGACGCGGATTCTTTCCGGCTCGTGAAGATCAAGCCGCAGGCTGAGGTCAAAGTGCCATGAGCGGGTCGCGACTGATTTCAATCTTGGTTTTCGCGCTGGCGGTGGCCGGCGGCGTGGCAGCGGATAAAAGTAAGCCGGAGAAGAAAGCGGCCAAACTTCCCAAGGCGAGCAAAGGCGACCAGAGCGACAAGCTCTTCGCCACCAACGCCCCCATCCTCACCTACGACATCACCATCTCCGCCGGCGAGATGGCCGCGCTGCAAAAGGATGACCGCAGCTACGCGCGCGGCCATGTCACCATCGGCACCAATCTGTTTCGCGACGTGGCGTTTCGTGTGAAGGGCAACGGCAGCCGCCGTCCGTTGCACGAGAAGCCCAGCCTCGTCGTGAAGTTCGATCATTACGCGCCCGACCAGAAATTCTTCGGGCTGACGAAAATCGCGCTCAACAACTCCAGCCAGGACGGAACCTATCTTGCTGACTTCATAGCCAACGCCATGTTCGCCGACGCGGACATCCCGGTCTCGCGCGTCACGCACGCGCGCTTGAAGCTGAACGGGCGCGACTTCGGCCTCTACGTGCTGGTCGAGATGCACAACAAGGAGTTTCTCAAACGCTGGTTCCGCAATGGCGACGGCAATCTCTACGAAGCCTACGTCGCCGACATTGACACGCAGATGGATCAGGACAGCGGCGACGACCGTTCGCAGAAGGACCGCAAGAGGCTCGAAGCCGCGACGAAAATCGCCGACAGCGCCGAGCGCTGGACGAAGCTCCACGAGGTGCTCGACGTGGACCGCTACGTGTCGCACCTCGTCTGCGAGCTGTTCACCACGCACACCGACGGCTACGCGATGAACCGGAACAACTACCGCATCTATCACCACCCGGACACGGACCGCTTCACCTTCCTCGGCCACGGCGTGGACTGGGCCTTTGCCAACACCGGGACGAAGATGGAGCCGCCGCAAAACTCGCTCGTGACCAAGGCCGTGCTGACCACGCCGGAAGGCTACCGGCTCTTCAAGGAACGGCGGCTCACGCTCTTCACGAATGTTTTCCAAACTGACGTGATGACCAATCGTGTGAACATGGCCGTGGCCCGGCTCGTGGCGCAGGCGAAGAATACCAACGAGGCAAAAGACTTCCTTGGCTACGGTCGTGACATGAACAACCGCATCGTCTCGCGCTGGCGGAACGTGACGAACCAACTCTTCGGCCCGCCGCCCATCGCGCTCAAGTTTGACGAGCAGGGCGTGGCGAAGCTCAGCGGCTGGCGCAGCAAGACGGATGAGAAGTCCGCGCCCGCCGCCCACTGGCGCGGCACGAACGGCGAGCAGCGCGTCTTGAGCATCGCCGCGACGAACGGCCCGACGGTGGCCTCGTGGCGCACGCGCGTGGCGTTGCCGGCGGGAAAATACTTCTTCGAGGGCGACGTGCGCGGCACCGGCATTCTGGCGCGGACGAATGCGAACGAAGCGGGTTTCGGCGCGGGCCTGCGCGTCTCCGGCGGCAAGCGCGACCACAAGATCGAAGGCGACGCCGCGTGGACGCATGTGCGCTACAGCCTCACGAACGAACTCGACGAGGTGGAACTCGTCTGCGAACTCCGCGCGACCAAGGGCGAGGCGTCGTTTGATGAAGGCTCGCTGCGGCTGGTGCGGCGGAAGGAGTAGCCGGGCGGTGCGCGCAGTGGAACTGTTCACCCTGCCCGACCACTTCCACCCCACCTCCAGTTTGCGCCCGCGTGATACTGTTCGATTGCACTTCCCCGCCCGCTCGCGTACCACTCCGAGCCATGCGTTTCATCGCCACGGTCATCGAAAAATTGCAGCGGCACCCGAAGCGGCTGGTCTTCCCCGAGGGCCACGAGCCGCGCATCCTTCAGGCCGCGCGCCAGTTCTATTCCCTTAAACTCGGCGCGCCCATCCTGCTCGGCGACCGCGCGAAAATTAAGAAGCTCGCCGAGGAACTCAGCATCTCGCTCGAAGGCGTCCGCATCCTCGATCCTGAATTCAGCGAGGAACGCGAAGGCTTCGCGCAACGCTACGAACTCATCCGCCGCTCGAAGGGCATCCAGATCGAGGAAGCCCGCGACGCCATGAAGAATCCGAATTACTTCGGCGCGATGATGGTTGCCATGCACCAGGCCGACGGCGTGATTTCCGGCGCGAGCGAGACGATGGGCAGCACGCTGCGCCCGCTCTTTCAAATCATCAAAGTCGCGCCGCAGACCACCACCGCGTCGAGCTGCATGATCATGGAGGTCGAGGACACGCGCTTCGGCGAACAGGGCGTGATGTTCCTCGCGGACTGCGGCGTCATCCCCGAGCCGGACGTGGAGCAACTTTCCGACATCGCCGTCAGCACGGCGCAGCTTGCGCGGCACCTGCTCGGCACGCGCCCGCGCGTCGCCCTGCTCTCCTACTCGACGAAAGGCAGCGCCACGCATCCGAGCATTGGCAAGGTGCAGGCCGCCACCGCGCTCGCGCGCCAGAAGGCGCACGCGAAAAATCTTCAGGCCGATTTCGACGGCGAGTTGCAAGTGGACGCCGCGCTCATCCCCGACATTGCCGCGCGCAAATTGCCGGACAGCAAAGTGGCCGGCCGCGCGAACGTCCTCATCTTCCCCGACCTCAACTCCGGCAACATCGCGAGCAAGCTCGTGCAGCACATCGGCCGCGCGCACGCCTACGGACAAATTCTCCTCGGCCTCGACCGTCCCGCCGCCGACGTGTCGCGCGGCTCCAGCACGCACGACATTCTAGGCGTGGCGGCCATCGTGGGCGCGCAGTCCATTTCCTACGCGCAGCTTTACCCGAAGTCCGGCGAACGGATGCCGGGAGACAAGTAATTCCGAATGACGAATGACGAATGGCGCGGTGGCAACATCCCAGTTCCATGAACTTCCCCCATTCCATTCGTCATTCGTCATTCGTCATTTGAAATTCTCATGAACGAGACTACCCCCCGCATTTTCATCGCCGCCACGCGCCAGAACGACGGCAAGACCACCACCTCGCTCGGCATGGTCGCGGCGTTGCAGAAGCACTACCGCCGCGTCGGCTACATCAAGCCCGTGGGCCAGCGCTTCGTGGAAATCGCCGAGCACAAAATTGACGAGGACACCGTGCTGATGGACAGCGTCTATCAGCTCGACTGCCCGCTCGTCAGCATGAGTCCCATCGCCGTCGAGCCGGACTTCACGCGCAAGTATTTGGCGAACGCGAACTACGACGCGCTCGTCCGCAAGATCGAGGACGCCTTCGACCGCGTGGCGTGGGAGAAGGAATTCGTGCTCTGTGAAGGCTCGGGCCACGCGGGCGTCGGCTCGGTGTTTGATTTGTCGAACGCGCAAGTCGCGAAGGTCTTGTGCTCGAAAGTCATCATCGTCACGCGCGGCGGCATCGGCAAACCCATTGATGAAGTTGCGCTCAACCAGGCGCTCTTCGAGAAGGAAGGCGTGGAAATCATCGGCGTGATCGTGAACAAGGTCGTGCCCGACAAGGTGGATTACATCACCGAGTTTGTCGGCAAGGGTTTGAAGCGGCGCGGCCTCCCGTTGCTCGGCGTCATTCCGCACCAGCCGATTCTTTCGCGCCCCACGCTCCGGCTCATTCTCGAGGAACTCGACGCCACGCCGCTGAACAAGTCGAAGCAGATGCTCAACCTCGTCGAGGACATCGTCATCGGCGCGATGAGCGTCCAGAACGCGCTCCAGTTTTTCCAAGACGGCGTGCTCGTCATCATTCCCGGCGACCGCGAGGACATCCTGCTCGCCGCCGCCGCCGAGATGTGTAGCGCCGAGAAGCCGCACCTCGCCGGCATCGTGCTCACCGGCAACCTCCGCCCGAGCGACGCCGTGATGAAACTGATTCGCGACATGCCCTATCCCGTGCTGCTCGCCAAACAGGACAGCTACGAAGTGGCCTCCAAAGTCCACGACATGACCGTGAAGACCCGCCCCGACGACGCCGAAAAAATCCGCCTCATCCGCGACATGATCGCCAAGCATGTGGATGTGAAGCGGATTCTGGCGTCGCTCTAGCTCCGGTCAGAAAAGCGCGCGGATAGCGAAATAGATTCAACTCAACGCCGCGCGCCACACGCGCAAATGGTCTGCGCGGTGGCACAACTCATTCTCCGCGTGCCGCCGCGCCGCCCGGGAAAGTTTCTTTCGCCACACCGCATCCGCCCGCAAGCGCGCGACGTGTTCCCGATACTGAGCCTGACTCGATTTCGTGGACAGGTGAGGGGCAGCGGCACGGGTTCTTTAGTTGGTTTGGTTTCCAAAGTCCACAGGGGACAGGAAGCCGAGGGCGCTGTGGAGCCGCCGCCGGTTGTAGAACACTTCGAGGTGTTCAAAGAGGGTGGTGCGGGCCTCGGCCGGGCTGGCGAACTTGCGCCGGTGGACCAACTCGGTCTTGAGCTTGCCCCAGAAGCTTTCCATGGCCGCGTTGTCGTAGCAGTTCCCCGCCCGGCTCATGCTCGCCACCAGCCCGGCTTGGGCGAGACGCGCGCGGTAGGCGGCACTGGCGTACTGGCTGCCCCGGTCGGAATGGAGCAGGCACCCGGCGGAGGGACGACGGCTCCGCACCGCCTGGGCCAGGGCCGCCTCGATCAGGCTCGTCTCCATGTGTTCGGCCATGGCCAGGCCCAGGAGCCGTCGGCTCCACCGGTCCAGCACCGCCGCCACGTAAAGCTAGCCCATGTCCGTCCGCACATAAGTAATGTCGCTGACCCAGATCTGATTGGGGCCGGTCGGAGCTGGCGCGGCGGCCATGAGGTTGGGTGCGATCGGCTGGTCGTGCCGGCTGTCGGTGGTCTGCGGCCGGAAGGCCCGCGGCTCCGTGACCCGCAGTTGGTGCTGGCGCATGAGCCGGCCGACCCGGCGGCGGCTGGTCCGCAGGCCTTTCTTTTGCAAGGCCTGGAGCAGTCGCGGACTGCCATAGGTCTGGCGGCTCTCGGCATGGGCCTGGCAGAGGTGCCGGCCCAACTCGACATCGGTCCCGGCCCGCGCACTGAGCGGGCGACTCTGCCAGGCGTGATAGCCGCTGCGCGCCACGCCGAAGGCGGCGCACAGGGCTCCGATGGGGTAATGGTCTTCCAAAACTTTCATGCGGGTGAACCGTTCGGCCCGGGTTCGACAAGGATGCCCAACGTTTTTTTTAATATGTCACGCTGGGTGCGCAGCCGCTCGTTCTCCCGGCGCAGGGCGCGCAGTTCGTTCTCCAGAGCCTCGCTGCTGCGCACGGGCACGGGCGGGCCATAGCGCGTTTTCCAGTCGCGCAGGTTCCAGTGGCTCACCCCCAGATCGGTGGCGAGGGCTTTGATGGGCTTGTCGCCTTTGAGCAAAAGCCCCACCGCCTCGCGTTTGAAGGCTTCATCGAAGGTCCGTCGTTTCGTTTTTGTTTCCATCGGCTTGGTCTTTCTTCTCCCAGCCGCTGCCCCTCCCTGTCCACGAAATCGAGTCAGGCTCACGCACGGCTCCCTCGCCTTCCCCTGAATAATTCTCCGCGCATCCTTGTCTCTTTCTCCCAACATGCAACCAACACGTTCCTTTAACCGCCGCGCGTTTGTGAAATCCGTGGCGGCCAGTTCCCTCGCCCTGCCCTTCTTCATCCCGCGCCTGCTCTCCGCGCCGGCCTCGGGCCGCGTGCGCCACGCCAGCTTCGGCGCGGGCGGCATGGCGGCGTCCGACTTCGGCGAAATCACGAAGCACCCGAGCGTGGACTTCGTGGCCGTGGCCGACGTGGAACCGGCGCGCGGCGAGGCCTTGAAGAAGAAGTTCCCCAACCTGCGCGTCTATGCCGACTGGCGCGAGCTGCTCGACAAGGAAAAGGATTTGACCAGCGTGAACGTTTCCACGCCCGACCACATGCACGCGCCCATCGGCATGAGCGCGATGCGCCGCGGCCTGCACATGTACGGCCAGAAGCCGCTCACGCATGACCTCTACGAGACGCGCCAGCTCACGGAGTTCGCGCGCGACAAGAAGCTGGTCACGCAGATGGGCATCCAGATTCATTCGAGCGGCGTGTATCGCCAGGCGGTGGCGCTGGTGCAGACCGGCGCGATTGGCAAGGTGAAGGAAGTCCACACCTGGAGCAGCAAGAAGTGGGGCGACACGGCGGCGCAACCAAGTCGCGTGGACCCCGTGCCCGCTGGCTTCAACTGGGACGCGTGGCTGGGCGTGAGTGCGGACCGTCCGTTCATCAAGGGCTGGTATCATCCCGGCGAGTGGCGGAAGCGGTTGGACTTCGGCACCGGCACCTTCGGCGACATGGGCTGCCACATTTACGATCCGGTCTTCAAGGCGCTGGCGCTCACCGCACCGATTTCCGTGCGCAGCGAAGGCCCCGCGCCAAACGCGCATTCGTGGGCCATTGATGCCGTCATTCATTACGTCTTCCCCGGCACGCAGTTCACCGAAGGCAAAACCGTGAAGGTGACGTGGTACGACGGCGACGCGCGTCCGCCGCAGGAAGTGCAGGAACTGGTGCGGAATCACAAGGCGCCGCCGGAGCGGCCGTGGAAGCTCACGGACCAGGGGAGCATCATCATCGGCACGGCGGGCGTGCTGCTCATTCCGCATGTGGACCGGCCCAGACTGTTCCCGGCGGAGTCGTTTGCGGATTTCAAAATGCCCGCGACGGAGAACGCGAACCACTGGCATCAGTTCGTGGACGCGATTCTCGGCAAAGACAAGACCTCGGCGAATTTCGACTACGCCGGCCCGCTCACCGAGGCGGTGCTGCTCGGCAGCGTGGCCTCGCGCTTCCGCAACACGACGCTGGATTGGAACGCGAAGAAGATGACCTTCAACGTGAAGGAGGCGAACCAGTTCGTGCGCCGCAAATATCGCAAGGGTTGGGAAGTGAAAGGGCTGTGAGTTACGGCAAGCAACCGCGCGTCAGCGCGGGTGTCCATCGTCGGTAGGGCCGCGTTGCTGCGCGGCCCCATTATTTTCCCCCGTCGGTTCACCGACCTTTCGGAAGAAGACAATGATGGGGCCGCGCGCAACACGGCCCTACCACGATGGAAATGCGCGGGGCGCGTTTCTGCTTTGCGCCCGCCGTTCGCTCTGTCACTTCTTCGCTGGCGCGGCGGCCTTCACAGCCAGTTCAATCCGGTTCGGGATTTCCCCAAAGCTGTAGTAGCGGTGCTCCATCCCGCTGTCGCGCACGATGACCACACGCAGGCCCGACTTGTCACCGCCGAGCGGCATCCCGACCGGGCCGGTGGTCACGCATTCCAGTTCGCCATCGCGCGCCACGGCGTTGCGATGGTAGTGGCCGCAAAAAAGATTCTTCACGCCGAACTCACGAAAGAGCGCGAGGTAGTTCGTGCGCCGCTCGCGCGGAATGTTGAAGTATTCATCCGCCTCGCCCGCCGTTTTCAAAAACCACGGGTGATGCTGGAAGATGGCGATGTGTTTCGCGCCGCCGTTCTGCGCCGCTTTCAACTGCCCGCGCAGCCACGCTTCTTGCGCCGCGAGTTCCTTGGCGGTGTGTTGCGGCGAGTGGATGACCGTGGAGTTGAGCACGATGCCCGTGAATCCGCCGTGCTGAAACGTGTAGTAGTCCGGGCCGAACTGGTTCGTGTAGGCAACGACGGTCTCGGGCGTCGGGACATTCTCAATGTCGTGATTGCCCACCACGCTGTAGACCGGGATGGTGCGCTCGATCTTCCGCTCGATGCGGAAGAACTCCGCGATTTGCGCGGCGTCGCCAGGCTTGTTGACGAGGTCGCCGGTGATGACCACGAAGGCGGGCTTGAGACGATTGATGGCGGCGACGGCGAATTCAAAGTTGGCTGACTCCTGATCGAACGCCTTGTTCCCCGTGAACATGCCGAACTGCGGGTCGCTGAGTTGGATGAAGAAGAACGGCTCCGCTGCGCGCGAGGGCAGGTGCAACCCGAAGACGAAGAGAGCAACGGCGAGACAGCGGACGACGAGCGAGCGTGATTTCATGGGCGGATTGTGGGGAAGAAGGGTGGCGGTTCAATCTTGAAGCTGAACGGAGCGCGGAGCGCCGATTTCCAAATCGGCGTGTTTCGATCTGCCAAAAGATCGCGCCTTTTTGTAAATCGGCGCTCCAAGACCCGCGCTCCGTTTTTTCCATCCCTTGACCCGCCGCGCGGCGGGCCGGATAGTCCGCGCGTTCTGCTTTGGATGGGGGCGTACTGGTTTCGACCATGAAGATGCGCCAGAGGCGGCATGCCGAGGATGGTTCGTGGGCCTCGTAAATCATCGGACCAAAAAATAAAAGCTAACGAAGAATTGGCTCTCGCGGCCTAAGTGCCACGACGTTCTCACCGCACACCTGCTCAGGTGAAGAACGCTGCAGCAGGTTAGTCGGGACGCGGAGACAGCGCGCGTTTTCGGCGAAATAACTTCATGCTGGCTACGCGGTGGGTCTCGCGCTCGGGCGCCATCTCACTGCCGACAACTCTCCCCGAGCTAAGCATGTAGTCGCGGCTGGTAATTCTACTTGGGACGCGGGTTCAACTCCCGCCGCCTCCACCATTTTGCAGTTGTTGCCGAAACGTCAGATGGCAACTCGTCTGAGTTCGGAGTTGAACACTTCGCACCTGTCATGAGCACAAACCTGGGAATCAGCGCGGGCGGCCGTGAGAGGCTGCTGGAGGCCATTGCCAAACAAGTGCGGCTCGAATTTCAGCAGGAGCTTGCTTCCACCACCGAACATTGGGCACGTCTCTGCCTCGAAAAGAAGATCGCCGACGAGGTGAAACGACGGACGAAAGATGTGGCATCGCCCCAGTCGCTGTGGGGCGCGTCGTGATGCGCGGTAGCGATCTTCCGAATCAGGTTCCTGAAATCCCCGATCAACTTGGATAGTTCGAGGTTCAAAACTCCCTGCCCCGCCCATTAAATTTTTTCCCTACCCCGGCGCGGATTCACCGCTATCCTCCGCGCCAGTGCGGTTCACCCACCGCCCTTTACCCAAATGGACAAGTTGCTACTCATCGATGACGAGGCGGACGTGCAGTATTCGTTCCGCCGCATCTTCGACTCACCCGAAATCGAAATCGCCACCGCCTCGAGCGGCGAGGAAGGCTTGCGCGTCATTCCGCAGTTCAAGCCCGACCTCGTGATGATGGATGTGCGCATGACCGGCCTGACCGGACTCGAAACGCTCCGCAAACTGCGGCAGTCGGACGCCAAGCTGCCGGTCATCATCATGACCGCCTATGGCACGACGCAGACGGCCATCGAGGCGATGAAGCTCGGCGCGTACGACTACGTGCTGAAACCCTTCGACGTGCCGAAGCTCCAGGCGCTCGTCCGCAATGCGCTCGAAGCCGCGCGCGCGATGAAGAAGGTCGTGAGCTACGAGCCGCTGCTCGAATCGGAGGATTACGACATCGGCATCGTGGGCCGCACCGAGGCGATGCAGGACGTGTTCAAACTCATCGGCCAGCTCGCGGGCAGCGACGCTACGGCGCTCATCACCGGCGAGAGCGGCACGGGCAAGGAGTTGATCGCGCGCGCGATCTATGGCCACAGCCAGCGGAGCGAGAAGGCGTTCCTGGCCATCAATTGCGCGGCCATCCCGGAGAATCTGCTGGAGAGCGAACTGTTCGGGCACGAGCGCGGCGCGTTCACCGGCGCGAGCCAGCAGCGCATCGGAAAGTTCGAGCAGTGCAATGGCGGCACCTTGTTCCTCGACGAAATCGGCGACATGACGCCCGCGACGCAGACGAAAATTTTGCGCGTTCTCCAGAGCGGCACTTTCGAGCGCGTGGGCGGCAACACGCCCATCAAGACCGACGTGCGGATCATCGCCGCGACGAACAAGCCGCTGGAACAAGCCGTGGCGGAGAAGCAGTTCCGCGAGGATTTGTTTTACCGCCTGAACGTGGTGCGGCTGCGCGTGCCGCCGTTGCGCGAGCGGCGCGCGGACATTCCGCTGCTGGTGATTTATTTCCTGAAGAAGTTCGCCGAGAAAAACAAGCAGCCGGCCAAGGGCGTGACCGACGAGGCGTTGCGCGCACTCTCCGCCTACGACTGGCCGGGCAACGTGCGCGAGCTGGAGAACGTGATCCATCGCGCGCTCGTGGTGTCGAAGGGCGACGCGATGCTCTCGGCGGATTTGCCGCCGGAAGTGTCCAAGGTGTCGAGAGTCGAGAGCCGAGGGACGAGCGCCAGCGGCGCGGCTCCGACGGCGATGCCCACGGACATTGGCGACATCGCGCAGGCGCTCTTCCAGATTGCGCGGCGTGATCCGAAGCTGAAGCTGATTCCCTTCCTCGAACGCGAGATGGTCATTCAGGCGCTCAAAGAAACGAAAGGCAACCAGGTGCAGTCGGCGAAGCTGCTGGGCATCACGCGCGCGACCTTGCGCAAGCGGGTGGAGAAGTTTGGGATTACGCAGCAGTTGGAAATTAAGTAGGCGCGGTGGAAATGCTCGCGCTACGAGCATTCCGTCCGCGCAGAGCGAACGGGACGAACTCGGAATAACTACACTCTCGTCCAGTCGCCGCGCCGCTCTGCGCGGCGCGACGGGTCGCGGCGCGAGCCGTTCCGCCACTCTCCCCCCAAAAAACTTACAGGGGCCGGATTGCTCCGGCCCCTGTTTCGTTGAGTTGGACTGCTGTTCTGATTTAGCTGCCCATAGCGAAATTATTGCGCACGGATGCGGTAGAATTTGATCCCGCCCGTCGTGTCCACCTGCTCGCCGGAAAGCCCGGTGCCGTTGTGCGTGCCGAACGTGGTCCACGGGCCGGAGGGCGCGGGGGCCGATTCGATGACGTAGGTGCGGCCCAGGCCGGTCGGGAAGTTGAGCTTCAAGCCACCCGCCGTCGGCTGCACCGCGAGACGCAGCAGCGAGGTCGCGTTCAGCGGATTCGTGCCGGCACGGAACTCGTGCAGGTTGTTCACGCCGTCGTGATCCGCATCGCCACTCGCAGGAGAGAACGCCGCTGACGCGCTGCCGAAGAAGCGCAGACGCCAGAGGTCGCTGATGCCGTCGCCCGCCGTGGAACTCGTGCGCGCCGTGGTGGAAACCACGCCGTCACGCGTGTGCGTGCGGAAGAGCGCGAGACCGTTTTCCGAGGCGGAGAAATGTTTGACCACCACGCGGTAGGCGGCGTTGCTGCCTGCGCTCGCGGGAATGTGAATCGAAACAGTGGCGAACACCGCATCGCCCGAGACGCCGGTGGCTGCGTCGTTCAACCACGCCGCCGCAGCGCTGTTCGTGCCGGAAGAATTCTGCATGGCCGGAGCGCCGAGGCCCGCCGCGCCAGTCAGGCTGACCGGGCTGTAGAGCGCCGGAGCGCCATCGAGCGGTTCCACCGTCACGCCGAGGGCCGCGACGCGGATGGGCAGACCGCCCACGATATGCACGCGCACCGGCACTTGCACGGTCGTGCCGGCTGCGCCCACCACGTCATCCACTGAGAGCGCGACCGTGGGCCGGCTGGTGGGAGCGACGTTGCTTTTCGGCTTCGGCGCGGCGCTCGGGCCGGCGAAGGGCGAGCCGTTCGGCACCACGGAAGCCACGCGCACCCCGCCCTGCCAGCGGCGCTGATACCAGGTGAGCGACGGATCCAGCGAGCGGCGGAAGGTGACGTAGATGTCGTCAATGTTCAGTTGGCCGTCGCCGAACTGGATGCCGTCAATGTTGCCGTTGAAATTGTCGGTCACGCTGCCGTCCGAAGAATCCATCACGTCGAAGAAGTCGCTGCCCTCGGGCGGCATGTTGATGCGATAGACGGCGG
>JANNGC010000350.1:0-9073 GCA_031380445.1 Pedosphaera sp. | reverse complement strand
ACGCCTTGTTTGTCCACAAGACTCCGCGCCTCGTTCATGTCGAGATTGCCAGAGCAGGCCGAGGAGCCGAACAGGCTTTTGCCGAAGCGTGCGCCTTCCTCGTCCGCCCAATCCACGAGGCGAACAGTCGCCGGGGGCTTCCCACCGTATTGAGCATTCAGCCGTCGGAGGATTTCCACGCCCGCGACCACGTTCAGGCAGCCGTCCAGCCAGCCGCCGTTCGGCACGGAATCAATATGCCCGCCGATGAGCAGACATTGTTCGGACGCGCCGCGCAGCGTGGCCCACAAATTGCCCGCAGCATCCGTGCGGACCTCGACCGGCAGTTCAGACAGCTTGTTCCGAAGCCACGCGCGCGCTTCCTGCCACATGGGAGTGAATGCGACGCGCTGCGCACCGTGTTCATTTCCGGTCAGGCTGCGTAATTCTTTCAGCTCGGCGACGGTGCGTTTCGGATTGAGAAATGAATTCATGGTGAACAAAAAAAGCGGCGCTGACGCGACCGCACACTCCCGCCTCGCGGGACTACCGCGAAACACCGCACGTCTTGTGCCGCGCGAAGCGTTTGGAGTGCGGTCGCTTCAGCGCCGCTTTTCCCCGGTGATGCAATCAGCGTGTGCATGGTTCTTTGCCGGCTCCAACATTCTGATGGCGACGCCGCGCATCGCTGGCTTATCGTGCCGACGCCAGTTGAACTTGGAAAGTTGAACTTATGCCTACCCTGCAAACGACAGTTGATGGATTGAAGTTGCCGAACCCGTTCGTCATCGGATCGGGACCGCCCGGCACGAATCTCAACGTCATCTCCCGCGCGTTCAAGGAAGGCTGGGGCGCGGTCATCGCCAAGACCGTTTCGCTCGACGCGTCAAAAGTGGTCAACGTGACGCCGCGTTACGGCAAGCTCATGGCGGGCGATGGCAAGGAGGTCATTGGCTGGGAAAACATCGAGCTGATCAGCGACCGGCCGTTCAAGCTGTGGGAGGAGGAATTCAAGAAGTGCAAGCAGATGCATCCCGAGGGCGTGCTCATCGCGAGCATCATGGAGGAGTATAACCAGGACGCGTGGATCGAGATCGTGCAGCGTTGCGAGGCGTCGGGCGTGGATGCCTTCGAACTGAACTTCTCGTGCCCGCACGGATTGCCCGAGCGCAAGATGGGCGCGGCGATGGGCCAGGACCCGGACATTCTCGAAGAGGTCTGCGGCTGGGTGAAGTCCGCGGCCACGAAACCCTTTTGGGCAAAGATGACGCCGAACATCACGCACATCGAAGACCCGAGTCGCGCGGCCTTGCGCGGCGGGGCGACGGGAATTGCGGCCATCAACACCATTCGCAGTGTCATCGGCGTGAACCTCGACACGTTGCGGCCCGAGCCGACCGTCGAGGGCTACACCACGCCCGGCGGTTATTCCTCGAAGGCAGTGAAGCCGATTGCTCTCCGCATGGTCATGGAAATCGCCACCATGATTCGCAACGAGTTCCCCGGACGCTCGCTCTCTGGCATCGGCGGCATCGAGAGTGGTTACGACGCCGCGCAATTCATCCTGCTCGGTGCGGACACGACGCAGGTTTGCACCGGCGTGATGAAGTTCGGCTACGAATGCGTGAAGCCAATGTGCGAGGAACTGCTGACCTTCATGGCCAAGCATAAGTTCGAGACGCTCGCGGATTTCAAAGGCAAGAGTCTTGACTACTTCACCACGCACGCCGACCTCGTGAAACGCCAGACGGAGCGCAAGGCTGCGCAGAAAGCGGCCGCGAATCCGAAGGTCGTGAAGGCCGACGGCGAATGGAGCGGAGATGAATTTGTGAAACAGTCGGATGCGTTGTCACGGAGCTAAAGGCAACCAATTCAGCCTAATTGTGATTACTCGTTCAAACGGTCTGTTGACGCCAGAGGCTCGCAAAACTTTATCCCGTCTTTTGGGACAAGATGTTTTCATGCTCTACACGAGGTCAGTGCATGTTACCCAAAAACACTTAGAAGTGCCTGACATCTCGTTTGCGCTGAATAACGCAGTTAGTTCAAAGAAATTTCTGATCGTGCGTCCAGTATGGGAAGAAGACAGCGATCTTGCAGACTACGGCTGGCTTGAAATTGTGACTGGCGGCACACCGGAAAAAATAGAATACGAGCACGGATCGCCTGCTCAACTTGGTTCGGTAGGTTTGTGTTCAACTATTGAATTAATTCCCGCATCTCCCATTCGCCGGATTTCGCTCTTATCAAAAAATTTGTGGGCTTCCGACTCGCCGGATACCGAAACTTGGCCCCTCCATTTTGCCATTCTTTTTGAACACCAAGAGCGGTTCAAATACTTGATTTCGTACAAGCCAGACCCCCGCTGCCAACTTAGTTTCACGTTTGATGAGACCGAAATCGAAACACACCGAACAACTGCTGAACAGGTGGAGGTTCTTGAAAGTGCTTTTCCGCTATGACTGCTAAACTTTCCATCTGCCCCAACTTCATCGCCGGCGAATGGCGCGCGCCGTCGAATGTCGCGACCACGCCGATCTACAATCCGTCCACCGGCGAAGTCATCGCTGAATGTCCCGTCGGCACGGCGGCGCATGCAGACGAGGCGGTGCAGGCCGCGGCGGCGGCGTTTCCCGCGTGGCGCGACACGCCGCCGGTCGAGCGCGCGCGCCTATTCTTCCGCTACCGGCAGTTGCTCGAAGCGAACTTCGACAAGATTTGCGCGAGCGTTTCGCGCGAGCACGGCAAGACACTGGTCGAGGCGCGCGGCAGCATTTTTCGCGGATTGGAGAATGTGGAATACGCGTGCGGCATCCCGTCGCTGCTCATGGGCGACACGCTGGAGAACATCGCGCGCGGCGTGGACTGCGAAACGATGCTGCAACCGCTCGGCGTGTGCGTCGGCATCACGCCGTTCAATTTTCCCGCGATGGTGCCCATGTGGATGTTCCCGACCGCGCTCGCGTGCGGAAATACTTTCGTCCTGAAACCGAGCGAGAAGGTGCCGCTCACGGCGGTGATGATCATCGAACTGCTCGAACAAGCCGGGCTGCCGAAAGGCGTGCTGAATATCGTCCACGGCGGACGCGACGTGGTGGATGCGCTGCTCACGCATCCGAAGGTGAAGGCCGTGTCGTTCGTCGGCTCCACGCCCATCGCGCGTTACATCTACGAGACGGGCACGAAGCACGGAAAGCGCGTGCAAGCCAATGGCGGCGCGAAGAATTACATCGTCGTGATGCCGGACGCCGACGTGCCGAAGACGGTCGAGGCGCTTTCGGCGGCGGCGTTCGGTTGCGCGGGCGAGCGCTGCATGGCTGGCTCCACGGCCATCACCGTCGGCGCGGCGGCGGAGCGGTTGCTGCCCACGCTCGTGGAAGCAGCGAAAGCAATCCGCGTGGGTCGCACGGACATTGCCGCGACGCAACCGGACATGGGACCAGTCATCACCGCGCCGCATCGCGAGCGCGTGATGAGCCTTGTCGCCAGCGGCGAGAAGGAAGGCGCCAAAATTCTTTGCGACGGTCGCAGCGTGAAAGTTCCCGACGCGCCGAATGGCTATTACCTCGGCGCGACCATCATTGATCAAGTGCAGCACGGCATGACCCTCGCGCGCGAAGAAGTCTTCGGCCCCGTGCTGAACGTCATGCGTATGGACGACCTCGACCACGCCATCGAGTGCGCCAACAAGTCCGCCTACGGCAACGGCGCGGCCATCTTCACCAACTCGGGCAAGGCCGCGCGCGAGTTCAAGCATCGCGTGAAGGCCGGCATGATCGGCATCAACGTTGGCGTGCCCGCGACCATGGCCATGTTCCCCTTCACCGGCTGGGACGAATCATTCTTCGGCGACCTGCACATCCAAGGCAAGGAAGGCGTGCAGTTCTACACGCAGCAAAAGGTCGTGAGCACGCGCTGGTTCGGTGAGGGCGTGGGTGATGTTTGGAAAAAATGACGAATGACGAATGGACGGACAGAGGTTTGGGATGATGACTGCGCGCCTGAAGAACTGGCGTTTTGGGGAATTGCCTCAGCCGATGATGGACTTGTGTTGCGCGATGAGACGGCACCTGCCGTTTATGATTTGGAGGAACGGACGTCGCGATTTGGAGAGCAGGTCATTCTCTTCGCCAGAAAAATTGCCTGGAGTCCGGTCAACAACCGGCTCATCGACCAACTCGTTGGCGCGGGCACGAGCGTGGGTGCGAATTACTGTGAGGCCGACGACGGTGTTTCACGGGCGGACTTCAAGCATCGCATCAGTATTTCCAGAAAGGAGGCGCGCGAAACCAAGTTCTTCCTCCGCATGGTCGCGACCGCTGAACCCAAGCTCAAAGACGAAGCGCGGGCGGTCTGGCGCGAGGCGAACGAGCTGCATCTCATCTTCAGCCGCATCTGGCGGAGCACTCACGTTGGCACAAAATGAAACCTACTTTGAAAACAATGACGAATGGCGAATGGAGTTCCAGCGCTGTCTCCAAGTCCATTCGTCATTCGTCATTCGTCATTCGTCATTCCCCATGTCACTCCTGATTAAGAACGGCGAGATCGTCACCGCAGATTCGCGCTACGTCGCGGACATCTTCTGCGAGGGCGAAACCATCACGCGCATCGATAAGAACATTTCTGCGCCTCCCGGTGCCGAAGTGATCGACGCGAGCGGCAAGTTCGTCTTCCCCGGCTTCATCGATCCGCACGTCCACATCTATCTGCCTTTCATGGGCACGTTCGCCAAGGACACGCACGAGACGGCCAGCAAGGCCGCGCTCGTCGGCGGCACGACGACGTTCATCGAGATGATTTGCCCAGGGCGCGACGAGAAGCCGCTGGAGGCGTTCGAGCTTTGGCTGGGCAAGGCGCGTGGACAGAGCGCGTGCGACTTCACCTTCCACATGGGCGTGACGCGCTTCGATGATGTTGCCGAAAAGGATTTCCGCGAGATCGTCAAGCGCGGCATCAGCAGCTTCAAAGTCTTCCTCGCCTACAAGGGGGCACTCGGCGTGACCGACGAGGAACTCTACAAGACGCTGCGCCTCGCCAAGGAACTCGGCGTCATCACCACCGCGCATTGCGAGAACGCCGACTTGATTCTCGAACTCCAGAAGAAGCTGCTCGCCGAAGGCAAGACTGGCCCGGCGTATCACTACTGGAGCCGCCCGCCCGTGGTCGAAGCCGAGGGTGTGCATCACCTGATGACCTTCGCCGAGATGACGGGCGCGCACGTTTACATCGTGCATCTCAGTTGCGAGGAGTCGTTGCACGAAGCTACGCGCGGAGCCGAACGCGGCGTGAGCGTCTGGGTGGAGACTCTGATTCAGTATCTTGTCTGCGACCGCACGCAGGCTGAACCGGATTTCGAAGGTGCGAAGTTCGTCATGTCACCGCCGTTGCGTGACAAGAAAAATCAGGACGTGCTTTGGAACGGCCTGAAGCAAGGACTCGTCGCCACACTAGCGACAGACCACGCCCCGTTCGACTTCGCCACGCAGAAGCAGATGGGCCACGGCGACTTCACGAAAATTCCCAACGGCATTCCGTCCCTCGAAGACCGCATCAACCTTTACTTCACCCACGGCGTGCAGCGCGGGCGCATTGACCTCCACACGTTCGTGAACACCGCGAGCACGCAGACCGCGAAACTCTTCGGCCTCTTCCCGCGCAAGGGAACCATCCAGCCTGGTGCAGACGCTGACCTCGTGGTCTATGACCCGAACTATCGCGGCAAAATCTCCGCGAAGACGCACGCCATGAATCTCGACTACAGCGCCTTCGAAGGCTGGGAAATCGAAGGCCGCCCGAGCGTCGTGACGGTGCGCGGCAAAGTCGCGGCGCGCGATGGGAAGTTTGTGGGCGAAGTGGGGCGCGGGAAATTGCTGGAGAGAAAACCGAACCATTTTTAACCGCAGATGCGAACAGAAAAACGCAGATTACGAGACGGAAGCGGGGTGGCTGAGGAAAAAGCGGCGCTGAAGCGACCGCACTCCAAACGCTGGCGCGCAGCATCCAACGCCCCGTCATGCGCGGAGCGTTTGGAGTGCGGTCGCTTCAGCGCCGCTTTCCGAGTGCATGATCTTCGCCCGGCGGCAGCTAGCTCTCCGGTCTCCTCATCTGCGTTAATCCGCGTTTATCTGCGGTTCAAAATTCCGCCAGCCATTTCTGATTTATGGATCCATTTCTCCGTGCCGCGATTGACGAAGCGAAGAAAGGCCTCGCGGGCGGCGGCATCCCCATCGGCTCCGTGCTCGTCTGTGACGGCAAGATTCTTGGCGCGGGCCACAACCAGCGCGTGCAGCACGGCAGCGTGATTCATCACGGCGAAATGAACGCGCTGGAAAACGCCGGACGCCACCCCGCCTCCGTTTATCAGCGCAGCGTGATTTACACGACACTCTCGCCGTGCCCGATGTGCAGCGGCGCGATTGTGCTCTACAAGATTCCGCACGTCATCGTGGCGGAGAACCAGACCTTCATGGGCGCGGAGGATTACCTGCGCTCGCAAGGCGTGCGCGTGGACGTGCTGCAAAACGAAGAGTGCATCCAACTGATGCGCGACTTCATCGCCAAGAATCCCGCGCTCTGGAACGAGGACATCGGCGTGTGAACACGGAGCATGGAAATCGCGGTGCAAGGCGGCAGCTTTTGAAGATTGCGCGCCGTTCTCCCTCACCCCGGCCCACACCCGCGGGGGGAGGGAGAAAGGCACACCGTCTTTCTCCATGCGCGCGTGCTCGTCGTCATCTTGCGCTGGCTGACTTTCCCCCTCTCCCAGCGGGAGAGGGCCGGGGTGAGGGAGAACCCCCTGATCAGCCCAGGACGTGGAGCCAGCCGGTGTTCGCTCCAAGATGAACACCACCACATCCGACACAAGTTCGCGTTCCGCTGCCGGGTTCCCCGACAGCGCCTTCTGCAACGCCGACCTCGCGCCCGTGCCGGTCGCGCAGCGCACCTGGTCCATGTGGAGCATCGCGGCGCTCTGGGTTGGCATGGCCATCTGCATAACGACCTACACGCTGGCCAGCGGACTCATCGAGCAGGGTATGAACTGGCGGCAGGCCATCCTCACCGTCTTTCTCGGCAACGTGATCGTGCTCATCCCGATGACGCTCAACGCGCATCCCGGCACCAAATACGGCGTGCCGTTTCCGGTGCTGGTGCGCGCGTCCTTCGGCACGCTCGGCTCGAATATCCCGGCGCTGCTGCGCGCCATCGTGGCGTGCGGCTGGTTCGGGATTCAAACTTGGGTCGGCGGCGCGGCCATCTATGCGATGGCGGCGGTGGTGTTTGGTTTTAATCCGGCGACGAAAGTGAATCTTCCCGTACTCGGCATCTCGCCCGGCGAGTTGCTCTGCTTCCTGATTTTCTGGGCCATCAACATCGCGGTCATCGTGCGCGGGATGGATTCGATCAAGTGGCTGGAGAACTGGTCCGCACCGTTTCTGATCCTGACGGGCCTCGGTCTGCTCGTGTGGGCATATGTGGCGGCGAAGGGCTGGGGGCCGATTCTCAACCAGCCCGACAAGTTCAAAACCAGCGCGGAGTTCTGGCCCGTATTCGCCGCCGGTCTCACGGCGATGGTCGGCTATTGGGCCACGCTCTCGCTGAACATTCCCGATTTCTCCCGCTTCGCCCGCTCGCAGAAAGATCAAATCGTCGGTCAGGCGCTCGGCCTGCCGCTCACCATGACGTTCTACTCGTTCATCGGCATCGCGGTGACGAGCGCGAGTGTCGTGGTCTTCGGCAGCGCGATTTGGGATCCGGTGCAATTGATGGCGAAGTTCAACAGTCCGGTCGTCGCCGTCATTGCGCTGGTCACGCTCGCCGTCGCCACGCTCTCGACGAACATCGCGGCCAACGTCGTCTCGCCGGCGAATGACTTCGCGAACCTTGCGCCGCGTCGCATCAGTTTCAGGACGGGCGGCATCATCACCGGCATCGTCGGCATTCTGATGTGCGCGTGGAAACTCTACGCGGAGCCGACCGGTTACATCTTCACCTGGCTCATCGGCTTCAGCGCGCTGCTCGGGCCGATTGGCGGCATCATGATCGCGGACTACTTCGTCTGCCGGAAACAGGTGCTGAACGTCGCCGCACTCTACGACGCGCAGGGCGAATACCGCTTCACGCGCGGCTTCAGCATCGCCGCCATCGTCTCGCTCATCGTGAGCGTGCTGCCGAACGTGCCGGGCTTCCTCGTCGCGACGAAGGTGCTGGGCAAGGACAGCGTGCCCGCGTTCCTGCTCACGTCTTACAGCTACGCGTGGTTCACCGGCTTCGCGCTGGCGTTCGTGATTTACATCGCGGCGTTTCAAATCCGCCGCCGCATTTGATTGGCCGTCGTCCAGGTGACAGCGTTCCGCCAAGCGCACCAAGCCGGGACGGCTGCCCACGACACGTTCGCGTCGTCTGTAACAACCCGTGGCAGCGCACGGCCCGCATGATAAAGTTCGCGAACCCAATGCGCCTGCTCACTTCAACTCATGCGCGCCTCGTGGCGGCGCTGATGTTCTTCGTTGCGGTCGTCAACACGCGCGCCGCCATCCCGGCCTTTCCCGGCGCGGAAGGGTTTGGCGCTTATGCCAATGGCGGGCGCGGGGGCGATGTCTATTACGTCAACAACTTGAACACGAGCGGCACGGGTTCCTTCGCCGACGCCATTGCCACCGTGCCGTCGAGCGGGCGCACGATTGTCTTCAGCGTCAGCGGCTACATTCACGTCAACAAGACGAGCCTGAACAAATCCAAAGTCACCATCGCGGGGCAGACCGCGCCGGGCGACGGCATCGGATTCAAGGACGGCACGTTCATCATCAATGGCAGCGACGTAGTCATCCGCCACGCGCGGTTTCGTTATGGCGATCAGGCGGCGGGCGGCGATTGCATCAATCTCGACGACGGCATCACGAACGTGATTCTCGACCACGTCAGCCTCGCGTTCTCCACGGACGAAAACATTTCCAGCTTCTCGCAGAATCCTCGCCCGGACCTCGTGACCTTCCAGTGGTCGTTGAACGCGTGGGGCCTGGAGAGCCATTCGTGCGGCGGCTTGTGGGATTTGAACCGCATCACCACGCACCACACCCTTTGGGCGCATCAT
>JANNGC010000536.1:0-3419 GCA_031380445.1 Pedosphaera sp. | reverse complement strand
GGCGGCTGCGCGTCGTAGTAGAAGGTCTGCATCCAAGTGTTGAAGGCGGAGGCCTTGCCGTCGCGCGGCAGATAGGCGCGGGCGCGGACGATGTGGAAGCCCTCCTCCAGGCCGGTGCGCGACCAGTTGGTGTTGCGGTCGTTGTGCAGCCAGACCTTCGCGGAGGTCGGGTCGAAGTTCGTGATGGCGAATTGCGCCACGCCCCAGCGCTTGTCGTCGTTGCCGTCGGAGATGGCGCTGATGCCGTCGTTGTAGAAGGCGGTCTTGTACTTCACCACCGTGTTGCTCGGCTGTCCGGGAATGGTCGCCTTCCACCAGTCTGCGGTGTTCGTTCCGTCCGGCTCGGTGTGGTCGAAGCCCATGTTGATGACCTGCGTGGTGCCGCGTCCGGTGCCGAACGCGCCTTCTGGATTGCTGCCGTCCGTCGTGTAGTAGAGACGCCCGCTGTTGATGTCGAACTGGTAGCCCACCTTCGCCCAGATTTCCGTGGAACCACCACCGAACGGTTGAAAGGGAACACGCTGGGTGGAGGGCGGATTCACGCCACCCGTCACCGGCAGGCTCGGATTGTGCAAGACCCAGTCCGCCGTCTCAGTCGTCAGGCTCGCGCCTATGCCGCTGCCCACCACGACCGCTGCGTTGTTCGAGTTGATGCGGTATTGATACGTCTCGGCCCCGAGCGAATAGACGTTGTCCTTCGCGATGTTGGTGGCGGCAAATTTCTCTGGCCCGCGCCGGTAGCGGAAGAGCGCCTGTTCGTAGCCGAGGAAAACATCCGTGGCCGCGCCGGGCCGGTTGTCGCGCTTGTCCGTGTTGGTCGAGCCGAGGCCCATGTGGCTGTTTAAGTCTATGCCGCCGTCCAGCTTCACCAGCACGTTGTTTGCGCTCGCGTCGGGCCGCACGAGGATGTCGAAGACCGCGTTGGTCACGATGGGCACGTCGATGGAATACTGTCGCGCACCCACGTTGGTGCCGCGCACCGTGCTGCCGCCGGCGTCCACGCTGCCGCGATTCTTGAAGGGATACTTGGGATTAAAACCGCTGTCGCCGTCGCGTCCGTCGGTGCGCGTCACGAACAGGCGCGGCACCTCGATGTTGTTGTGACGGAAGGTGATCACGTCACGCCCGCTGGCCCGGCTCGCCTCCGGCCCCTGATACGCGTAGGCCACGTAGCCGCCGCTCGGCACCTTGAACTCAATTGCTCCACCGCCCGCCGCCAGCGCCTGCGAGCCGACGTACACTTTGCGGTTCATGGGATTCGGATCGTTCTTCGTGTTCTCCGCGTCGGACTTGATGTTCGTCGCGAGGCGCACCAGGAGCTTCGAGCAGGCGCGGTCCTTGCCTGGTGAATCCGCCTGTTGGACCAGCACCGAGCCGGGCGGAAATCCGACGACCACGCCCTGGCCGCGTGAGTTCTGCACCGGGAAACATTCGTAGAAGGTGCCGCCCGTCATGTTGTCCACGCCGTCGTCGAAACTGATGTCGCCGGGGTTCCCGAAATTGTCGTTCATGGCGAAGAACACCACCGTCTGGTCCGCCGCGCTGCCCCCTTCGCGATAGTCATTCCGCTCGAAGGCAATCGCATCGGCATCGCCCCAGCGGCCGCGCGTGCCGCCACGCGCGAGTTGCCCATGCAGCGTCGCGAGGTCCGGCATTTTGTTGTCGCTGAACTGGCCGAGATACGGCGCATAGGCGGTGCGTGGAAATGGATCATTGCCGCCTTCCTGATTGTAGCCGTCGGAATAAATCAGCGGGATGCCCTCGCGGAAAAAGTAGTAGGCGTTCTGCAACTCGCGATGGTTGGAGTAGCCGTTGTCGTGGCTCGACGCGTGCATCACGCGGTTCGGCGCGCTGAACCCGCCCGCGTCGCGCTGCTCGTAGCCGGCTAGCGAGCCGCTCGGGTTGCCCAGGAGATTGTTCAGGTTGTTGCGCAGCGGATTGTCGAGCAGCCGCATCCCGCGTCCGAGGTAATCATCATAACTCGGCGGCTCGCCCAGATGCTCGCCGAAGATGAGGGCGTCGTTGCGCGTGGCCTCGGAGTCGTAGTTGCTGTTACGGTTGTCGTCGCCCTCCACGTAGCCGTTGCCCAGCACGTTGTTCCCATAGCCATGGACGTAATCGAACATCGACTGGATGGCGCCGCAGTAACCATTGCCTGATGCGTTCCCGTAATCGCCGAAGAAGTACCCCGGCACATGCTTCACCGCGTCCAGCCGGAAACCGTCGCACTTCGTCTCGTTCAGGAGCCACGTCACCGAGCGGATGAGATACGCGCTCGTATTCTCCGCCACGGGATCGCCGTTCGTGCCGTTGAAGCCGTGCAATCCGCCGGGCAGCGCTGGCAGCGCGAGGTCCATGTAGTAATCACGATTGTTCGGATGCCGGATGAAGAACGGGCTGCCCGCCTGATTCCCGTAGCTCGCGCCGAAGTTGATGTTGGGATTCTCCTGCGCGATGTCCACTAGGCCCGAGAGCGGATTGTTCTGAATCTCGTAGGTGTTGTTCCAGTTCCCGATGTTGTCCCAACTGCGGTAGTGCGGCCCGGCTACAACCCGCAAATGGAAATCCCCTGGCACCATGCCTGGATAATAATTAGTGGGCGTATTTGCGTCGTAGCCCGGCACGGTGAAGCCGCGATGGTTCATGATGTTGTCGAAATACACGCGCAGGCCGAAGCGATGGGCCAGTTCCACCACGCGGAGCAGTTGCGCCTTCGTTCCGTAGCGCGTGCGCACCGTGCCCTGCTGGTCTTTGTCCCCGAGATCAAACGGATCAAACAGGTCGTAGCCCACCGTGTTGATGCTCCCGCCCTTGGCCGGCGGCGGCAGCCAGAGCGAGGTGTAACCGGCCTCGGCGATCTCCGGCATCTTCACCAGCAGCTCGTCGTAGTTCACGTTGAAGAGCTGGAGCATGGCATCGGAACGGACGGCGGGCGCGGCGGCCAGCAGGAAGAGCAGCAGCGCGCCGCGGAGGGTCCGCCCAAAGGTTCGGGCCAAGGTATGGATTTGATTCATGACGGTGTGGCGAACGTGGCACAACCCACCGCGCGGAACCAGTCCAAAGGCGAGGATGAAATGACCAGCGACGGTGTCCACATGGCCGGAGCAGGAGACAAGCTGATGGCGACGGGCGTGCTCCAGGCTTTGGGGTTGGATGCAACGCAGCTCAAGTCGGCGCAGGACGCTTGGAGCAAGGCTGAGGAGGTGGTGAAGGCTAAGAAGGAAAAGGAAGCCGCTGCTAAAAAAGCTGCGACCAAAGAGTCTGCTGTGAAGTAGGCGCGTGGGGTCAGCAAACTATTGTCCGCTCCCTCTCAAGCCTGCTCCCTTGCACGCCGATGGGCTTGCCATGCACCGATCCTCGCGGTGCGCGTTTGGGTAAGCCGCTCCGTTCGCGTAACCGTTGACGGAGCGGCTTTTTGG
>JANNGC010000526.1:0-1941 GCA_031380445.1 Pedosphaera sp. | reverse complement strand
GTCCCGTCCTCAATCTTGAAGATGGCGACGACCACTTTGCCGACGCTGCTTTCCTGTTCTGGCGGACAATCGTGACAATCTTTGATGGTGGCGTGTAACTGACGTGGGTTGGTGTCCGCGGGCAGCGCAATGGTCGTCTTCCACCAAAAGTTCGTGTCCCGGTGAAAATGGAAGGAAGTGCCGGTGATCGTGATGGTGATTTTTTGTTGCGCCTTATCGCCCACCATCACTCCCTCCCAGGTTCCTTGGAGTGGTTGCAGTTCGGAAGCCGTCGGCGGTTGCGTGGTGCAACCCGCTGGCAGGCCCAGGAGCAGAAGCGGCCCCAGCAGAGCCAGGGCCTTGAAGCCGAGCGATTCTTTGAGGTTCATTTTGATCTTTTGGATGCGCGCAAGAAACGCCTGACCTGGTTGTTCTGCGCGGTGGTCGCGCCCATGAAAGACCGCGGCCCCTTTGCTGGGAAGGTTTTTTCAGGGGCGGGGGCACGGGCGCCGTGCATGCGGTAAATGGAACGGGAAATTTTTAACCGCTAATGGACGCTAATTTTCGCTAATCGGGGAAAGGCCGAAGCCGGTTTTCATCAGCGTTTATTAGCGTCCATTAGCGGTTAAAAATCCCTCCGTCGCGGTTGTTGCCGCCAGAATTTCCGCCTTGTAGAGTGCCGCCGTGAGCACCGCCGAACTGATTTTTCAAAAAGCGCAAAGCCTGCCGGCCTCGGCCCAGGACACGTTGCTCCGGCTGGCCGAAGCTTTCGCCGCGCAGCCCTCCTCGGTCACCAGCACGCCCAAACCCCAGTTCGGCAGCGCGAAGGGGCTGATCCAGATCGGGCCGGAGTTCGACGAGCCGCTGGAGGATTTCCAACCCTACCTGAAGTGAGGCTCCTGCTCGACACGCACGCTTTCCTTTGGTTCATCGGCGGAGAGGCCGCGTTGAGCCACGAGGCGAGGAAGCTGATCGAGGACGACGCGAATGAGAAGATCGTGAGCATTGCCAGCCTCTGGGAGATCGCCATCAAGAACAGCATCGGCAAACTGCCGCTCGGAAAACCCTTCGAGCAACTCATCCCGGAACATCTGCAACGGAACGGCTTTGCCGTGCTGGGCCTGACCGTGGCGCACACGGCCCAACTCGTGCGGCTGCCCTTCCACCATCGTGATCCCTTCGACCGGATGCTGGTCGCGCAATGCCAGTCGGAGAACCTGAGCCTGCTGAGCAACGACGCGATGCTGGATGCGTACGGGATAGCGCGGTTGTGGTGAGCGGCAGCAACCGTAGTGGCGCGTGAATACGGCGGCGCGGCGGGAGACAAGCGGGAGGACGGGGATGAATTGAGCCGCAAGAGAACGCAAAGAACGCAGAGAACTGCCCAACGCGAAGGGGCGCGGCTGCGCCTGTTGTTCACACCGGCGCGCCCGGCAAAAACTCCTCCTTCCCCGGCATTGACCGCCGCCGCCGGGACGCCCAGTGTCCCGTCATGCCCAACTCGCCAAACACGACGCTCGTGCTGCGCGTGCGCGGAGCGTTCACGCTCATCGAGTTGCTCGTCGTCATCGCCATCATGGCCATTCTCGCGTCCTTGCTGCTGCCCGCTCTGGCCCGTGCGAAGGCCAAGGCCCGTCGCATCCACTGCGTCAGCAACTTGAGGCAGCTCACGGCGGCGATGCACCTCTACGTCACGGACTACGAAAAATATCCGTGGCGCGTGTCCATCGCGGAGGGCGGTTCGCAGCGGAAGACGAATGTCTTCTCGTCCTTCCTCGTGATGAGCAATGAGGTGGTGACACCAAAACTTCTCAACTGCCCGAGCGACACGCGGAAGGCGGCGGAGACGTGGGCCACGCTGGCCGAGGTCAATGTTTCCTACTTCCTCGGCATCGAGAGCAAAGAGGACCGGCCCGGCTCTCCACTCGTCGGGGATCGCAATCTGGGCGGCGGCCGGCCCAG
>JANNGC010000425.1:0-3373 GCA_031380445.1 Pedosphaera sp. | reverse complement strand
CTACGGCCTCGGCTACGACCGCAGCGACAAGGACGACGCCCGCTACGAGTCCGTGACCCTCGAAGACATCCGCCGCATCACGAAGAAATACCTGAGCGAGGAGAAGTTCGTGATCTCGGTGGTGCAGCCGGGGAAGTGATGAAAGGGCTGCTGCTACCTACTTTCGTTTGGTGCCTTGCGTTTGCGGCACCAGGACAAGGAATTGGAACTACTGTAAGTCACATCGTCAAATCGTATGAGGAGAATGCCAGCCGCTTCAAAGCCGGCGACACGAACGTTCCACTATTGAAGGTGGATTGGTTTTATGGGGTCAATCAATGGCCTGGGGTGCAGGAAGAGATGAGTTGTTTTGAGGAATGGCGGGTCACCCAATCTGGAGTGGTGAGCGCCGGATTTTTGTGCATTTCCCAATCTGGGGGAGAGCGCGGCAATCTCAGTGAGGCAAATCTTCAGCTACTGATTGCCCTTATGAACAGACTTCCGCCGCCACCGACCAACTCGATTCCAACCGCACAGAAACTTCTTATCGGTGGAATACGAAGCAACCAATGGTTTCACGCCATCTACAACCGCACGAACCTTCCTCCACAGGTCAAGAAACTTGGCGAAATTACCGGAGCCAAGTTTGAAATTCATAGCGAGGTGCTCATGAAGCCCCCGCCACCACCGCCCCGATAGATTCATCGCATGTAGTCTCCCACCGGGCAGCACAAGTTTGTGATCTCGGTGGTTCAGCCGGGGAAGTAGCAGCCGAGGTAACGAGGCTCACTCTGAACCCGGCTGCGCTGCGAGGATTTTGAGGAACTCACTCGCGCGCAAAATCTGGACTCCGCGAAACTCCTTCAGCACGAGCAGATCATCGTCGCCCGTGACGATGTGGCTGGCTCCAGCTTCCACCGCGCACTCCAGCACGGCGTTGTCGTCCGGATCGCGCGGGACGGCATCAAGTGTTTTGGGAATGCTGATGACCCGATGAAAGCTCAAGTAGTCAGCCAGCGTCTCGGTGGTTTGATCCGGCGAGAACTTCAGCTTGGTGTCCAGCTTCTCGGCGAGTTCTTGCATTAACTCAGGGCAAGTTGCGGCATTGATTCGCCCGGTGCGGGCGTGCTCGACACATTGAAACGGATTGCCGCGCCAGCCGGTGGCGGAGAAAAGGATGTTCGTGTCGAAAACGACGGTGAGGGCCACGCTATTTCTCGTGCAAGAGGCGGTTCACGAAATCTTCGCGCTCATCTTCCGAGAGCCGGTCCCAATCCAGCCCGCGCGCCGTACAAAGCTGCCGCAACTGCGCTTCGCCGAAACGAAGGCGTTCGTCGCGTCGCGCCTGGGTTTCCCCGGCCAGCGCGAGCAGCGCGCTGCGCTTCCGCTCGGTGGGGAGTTGCCGCACCAAGGAGACCACCTGCTCATCCGTCAATTCGAGCACGCTCATGGTTAGCAAGGTAGTCGCCGGCACCACCGAAACAACTTCCAAATGCAGTTTCGATCTCACTCCGGGTAGCCGCGCATCACGCCGAGCATTTCTTCCACGGCACCGCGCAGACCGGTGAAGACGGCGCGGCTGATGAGGCTGTGGCCGATGTTCAGCTCGACGAGGTGCGGGACGCGGAAGAGCGTGGGGAGATTTTCGCAGTTCAGGCCGTGGCCGGCGTTCACTTGCAGGCCGAACTGGTGCGCCAGTTGCGCGGCGGCGATCAGGCGCTGCGTCTCGTGCTCGCGCGAACCGGCGTCGTGAAAATGTTCGGCGAAGGAGCCGGTGTGCAGCTCGATGAACTGAGCGCCAATCTGCGCCGCCGCCTCGACCTGCATGGGATCGGGCGCGATGAACAGACTGACCTCGATGCCCGCCGCCTTCATGCGCTGGCAGGTCTCGGTGAGTGCGGCGCGCTGGCCCGCCGCGTCGAGTCCGCCTTCGGTGGTCACTTCCTGGCGGCGCTCCGGGACGATGCACACGATGTCCGGACGAATTTTTTCCGCGAGCGCGACGATCTCGGGAGCGTTGGCCATTTCCAAATTGAGCCGCGTACGCACCGCTTCGCGCAAGGCCCACACGTCGCGGTCCTGGATGTGCCGGCGGTCCTCGCGCAGATGGGCGGTGATGCCGTGCGCGCCCGCGTCCTCACTGATGCGCGCGGCGGCGACGGGATCGGGTTCCCCACGTCCGGTGCCGCGATAGCGCGCTTCGCGCAGCGTGGCGACGTGGTCAATGTTGACGCCGAGTTTCAGCATCATCACTGGCCCGGACGGCGTCCGGGAACGCGCTGCGGCGGCAGCGGCGGGAAGATGCCGAAGGCGGGGAAGTTCGTGGATTCGATCCAGCGCCCGAGCGTGACGAGTTCACCGGCGGTGAGTCCGATGGCGGACTTGCGCGTCAGCGTCATCTGCGTGGAGGAGGTCGAGCGCACCTCGGTCACGGCCTCGGAGGATGGGGGATTTTTTTCCAACCACGTCTGCAAATCCACGATCCAGCGCAGGGCCGGCGAATTGGTGGAGGTGAGCGGGAGGCGCGAGCTGATTTCGGCGAGCTGATAAAACTGACGCCAGTGCGGCAGGCGGGAGCCGGTGATTTCAAAATCGAAGGCCACGAGATCGTTGCGCCCGGCGAGCGCCTGATACAGACCGGGCGGCGGATTGTTTGTCGGACGCAGGAGCGGGAAACCGCCGAGCATCAGGAACTCATGGCCGGAGTCGCGCAGCGCCGTGACGTGCGGCATGGCCAGCGGCAGGCCGCGCCAGACGGCCTGCTGGCTGTTCGTGTCCCAGACGATGGCGCCGCTCAAGCCGTTGAGCTGCGGACCGAGGACCAGGCTCGCGAGGCGCGGGGTCAGTGCTTGAAGCTGCGGACGGACGTTGCGCGAGGGCGCGGCGTAGTTGAACTGGAAGGGCAGCGCGTTGTAGCCCCAGCCGATGACCTGGTTCGGCACGGGCTTGTAGCCGAGGCTGGCCAGTGGTTGGTAACTCTCGAACAGCGGCGCGACGCCGCGCACGGCGAGGAAGCTCACGAGCGGATCGTGAATTTGATTCGACGGGATGAGCCACGGCTCGGGCTTCCAGCCGTGCGCCTTGGGAAAGGTGAGCGTGGCGTGGGTGCGCACGAAATCCGTGCGGTTGCTGAACGAGAAGCGGGCCACGGGCAGATTTTCAAAATGCGTCAGCACGGGCAGCCAGCCGTCGAGGCGCGCGAGGTTGGCCTCGCCGTCGAGCCACGCGCCGGTCGGCTTCGCGGGACGTCCGAGAGATTTAAGATTCGCGAGCCAGGCGGTCTCGCGCGCGGAAGCAGCGCCGGCGCTGACGACGATCCATTCGCCCACGCGCAGGCAGCGGAACGCGCCGGGCAGTCCGGCGGTTTTCAACTCGAAGCCGGCGGCGGTCGCGA
>JANNGC010000395.1:0-2477 GCA_031380445.1 Pedosphaera sp. | reverse complement strand
ACGCGACCGGCCCCGCCCACGACCGCCGTGATATCTTCCTCCCCCGTGCCCGACCATTCGATTATGTTGTTGAGATTCACGCGTCGAATTTAGTTCGTTTGTTTCGGCGGGCGCGACTTCATTCCCACGCGCACAACGACTCGACGTGCGCCGCCGAGCCGTCGCGCAGCCAGCCGTCGAGCTGCGCCTGATCCTTGAGCTGCTGCCCGCGCACGCGCGGGACGACAAAGTAGCGGCAGTTGATTTCCGGCAGCCGTGTCAGGTCGCTCCAGAGTTTCTCCCACTGCGCCACGGGGAAGATGTCCTCCTGGCCGTGGCCCCAGCGCTTCTTCACTTCCTTGAGCGTGATGTAGGTCGGCATCTTCGCCGCGAGATCGCGAATGGCGGCGGCGACTTTTTCCTGGTTCGCCAAGTCACCGCGCGTCAACCCGAACACCGCGAGCAATTGATCGAGATGAATCCACGTCGTCATCGAGTTGTAATAGGAGAGCGCGAACTCGTCCTCCTCGCGCGGCAGCGCCAGTCCTTCGAGGATGCGCGGGCGGCCGTTCACGCGCGCGAGCCCGCCGCCGCGATCTTCCAGTCGGCGCGTGATGACCTCGAAGCTGAGACACGCGCCTTGTTCGATGTGCAAACCGAGCAGCGCGGGATCAACATCCGTCCCCACGGTGTCAATGTTGTGCAGCAACAGGTATTGCAACTGCGGACGCTCGGCGAGCAGACGCTGCAAGGTGCCGTTGCGGAAGAGATTGGAAATCTCATACCAGTGTCCGACCGGATGCAGGCACTGGAGCGGAAGGTTGTCCGTGTAGTCGGCGGCTTCCCCGGCGGAGCGCGCCCAGTTCAGCAACGCAGCGCGCAAACTCTCGCGCACTTTCTGCTGCTGCTGATCAAGCATCTGCTGCGGCATCTCCTCCCACGCGAAGCGCAAGTCGCGCACCATCGGCACGAGCCGCAGCCCGATGGATTTGCCGGGCGAGAGCAGCAGCGGCCCCTCGTAGCCGTATTGATTCGCGCGCTGGAGAAAATCTGCCGTCGGCTGATGCGTGAGATAGCTCGTCGTGAAAATATGCGGCAACGCCATGCCCGCCTCGCGCCCCACGCGCCGGCTTTTCGCCAGATGCGTCTCGATGAAGGTGCGATGTTTCCCGCCCAGCTTGCAGAAGGGATGCAACGCCTTCACCACGCCCGCGCCTTGCGTCCACCGCGAGCCCGCGCCCGCCGCGAGCGTGACGACAGCGACCTGACCGTCACGCAGAGCCTTCTCACCCAAAGTTTTCCATCGCTGCTCCGTTGAACCGGTGACGTCGATCACATCCTCCGCGCGCACGTCCTCGATCACCGAACTGGACGGCAAGCGGTTTTGCGCGAGGCCGATTCTCGCTTCGCGCAGGTCGCTGCGAATCTTCTCGTGCTGCGCGCGGTCGAAGCCGAATTCGTCGAGCAACGCGGTCAGCGATTGCTCCTGGTCGCCGCTGGATTTGCCGCGCGGGAGCATTTGTTCAAAGAGCGATTGCACCATGCCGCGCAACTCGGGACGCGTGCGGCAGGCGGCGGCGAACTTGTCGAGTTCGGCGCGGCGCAACGGCGAGAGCGCGCGCAACTCTTGTCGGAGCAGGCGTGGCACGGTTAGCGAGTAGTAGCCGGCGGGCAGCAGCGCGGCGTCGCCCGTGAGCCAGTCGGCGAAGGTGCCGTGCTCGTTGATCGCGAAATCATAAACCACCGGCTCCATCGCGAAGGGCAGGGCGGAGGAGAGTTCGCGTTTGGTCGCGGACATGATTTCCTGCATCCGCGCCTGCGCCTCGGCCTTGCGCGCGGGCGTGAACATGAAGCCCAAGCCGCCGCCGCTCATGCCGCCGAGCATCCAGAAGCCGAGAAAATCTTTTCCGAACGCCTCCCGCGCGCGGGCGATGAGCAACTCCGTGTAGTAGGTGCTGGCCCACGGAATGATCGTTTGAATCGGCAGCGTGAAGTTGCGCGTGGTGGCCGCGCCGATGGCGGGAACATCGCCGCGTTTCAACGCACCGAGAATTTCATCAAGCAAGCCGAGCGCCTGCTGGCGGCCCTGCCATTCGGCCTCGGAGCGCAGGAGATATTTCTCCGTCACCATTTCCAGAATCGGCCCGACATTTTGCGCCATGCCGCCGTGAACGAGGACGAGCGAGTCCTGCAACTTCTGCCGCGCCGCGTCGGGAATTTCTTCGCGTGAGTAAACTTTATGCTGCGGCATCAGGCGTCCGCGGCTCACGCCGGATTCGGGATCGCCTTCGCCCGCGAGCACGCCTTCGATCAGCTTGATGCCGGGCCAGACGCCGCCGCTGTCCTGCCAGCCGCCACCGGAGCCGCCGATCCATTCGCCGAGAATCGCGCGCGCGAGTACGAGACGACGCTCGCTTTCCTGCAACTGGCCCGTGATCGACGCGGCCTGGCCCGTCGCCCTCATGCACACCGCGATGAGGCACGCGAGCAAGTTGGTC
>JANNGC010000383.1:0-7097 GCA_031380445.1 Pedosphaera sp. | reverse complement strand
CGTGACCTACCGCTGGCGGCGCGACGGCACCAACCTCCCCGGCGCGTCCGGCGCGAGCCTGACCCTCCCCACCGTCACCCCCGGCGACAGCGGCGCCCAATTCACCTGCATCGTCAGCAACAATTTCGGCGCGACCACCAGCGCCAGCGCCACCCTCGCCGTCCTCACCGACACCGACGCCCCCCTCCTCCGCCACGCCGCGAACCTCAGCACCAACGCCATTCTCGTCGCCTTCACCGAAGCCCTCGACCCCGGCACCGCGCTCGTGGGAGCGAATTACACCCTCAGCCACGGCGCACAAATCACCGGCGTCCAATTCGGCGCGACGCCCCAGACCATCGTCCTCGCCACTACCATGCTCGGGCGCAACACCAACTACACCCTCACGGTGAACAACCTCCGCGACCGCGCCACCGCGCCCAACACCCTCGCGCCAGGCAGCACCACCAATTTCGTCGCCTACCTCAAAGGCCTTTACCGCCAAGTCTTCGCCGACCTCCCCGGCAGCCAGCTCACCGACCTCACGAACAGCCCGGCCTACCCCAGTTTCCCCCTCGACGCCGAAGCCCACACCGGCGCCCTCGCCACCCCCGCCTGGCCGACCAACAACTACGGCCAACGCCTGCGCGCCCTGCTCGTGCCGCCGTTCACCGGCAGCTACCAGTTCCAGATTTCCGCGCACGACAGCGCCACCCTCTACCTCGGCACCAACGCCAACGCCGCGAGCGCCCGCGCCATTGCCAGCGTCACCACCGCCAGCGACGCCAGCGCCGGTCAATACTTGGTTCAAACCAACCAGACCAGCGCCCTCATCCCCCTCGTGGGCGGGCAGCAGTATTACCTCCAAGTCCTGATGAAAAGCGGCCTCTCCGTGCAAAGTCCGCCCGACCACCTCTCCGTGCGCTGGACCCTGCCCGACGGCACCGTGGAAGACCCCGTGCCCGTGGCCCGCCTCGTGCCGAGCGGGCTGCCCGCCCCCGTCATCATCCAACACCCGCAACCCGTGGAGACCGAAGAAGGCCAGCCCGCCAGCTTTACCGTGGCCGTGGCGAACCTCGACCCCGTGACCTACCAATGGCAACAAAACGGGACCAACCTGCCCGGCGCCACGAACACGTTCCTCTACTTCCCCGCCGTGGCCCTGGCCGACAATGGCAGCACCTACCGCTGCGTGCTGGTGAATTACCTGGGCACCGCCACCACGCTCGACGCCACCCTGAACGTCCTCCCCGACCCCACGCCCCCCGCCTTGGCCGGGGCGATCAACAACGGCACCAACCGCCTGACCGTGACCTTTACCGAGCCGGTGGAACCCGCCACCGCCACCACGCTCACGAACTATGCCGTGCCCGGCGTGACCCTGAGCGCGCCCGTGCTGGCCACGAATGGCCTGACCGTGACCTTCAACACCACGCTCCTCGTCATCGGCAGCAACTACACCGTGACCGTGAACCATGTGCGCGACCGTGCGGCCACGCCGAACACGATTGCCCCCGCCAGCCAGATCACCTTCACCGCCGTCCTGTTCTTTTTGCAAAACATCGGCAGCCCGGCCGCCGCCGACTACACGCCCGTGGCGGGCGGCGCGGACCTCACGGCGGGGAACGGCGATTTCTTCGGCAGCAGCGACGCCTTTAATTATGCCTACCAGACGCGCGTGGGCGATTTCGACGTGAAGGTGCGCGTGGCCCGGCTCGATTTTGCCGACACCTGGAGCGTGGCCAGCCTCATGGTCCGAGAGAACCTGAACACCACGAACAAGTATGCCGCCGTCTGCGCCACGCCGAGCATTGCCGGCTCCTTCTTTCAATACCGCACCAACGCGGGCGTGGTGCCCTCGGGCAGCGGCTCCTTCCCGGTGAATTACCCGCACACCTGGCTGCGCCTGCAACGCACCGGCGGCAACACTTTCCACGGCTACGCCAGCCTTGATGGAGAAACCTGGACCAAGCTCGGCACGGCCATCATGTCCATGCCCGCGACGATTTATCTCGGCTTCACCGTATCGAGCCGCACCGGCGCGGCCACGACCACGGCCGAGTTCCGCGACTTCGGCGTGAACACCAACACCGCCCTCGCCGCCACGCCCACGCTCGTCGAGCCGCTCGGGCCTTCCTCGCGCCGCACCGGCCTGGCCTTCTCGGAAATTCTCTACAACCCCGCGCCGCGCACCGACGGACGCAAGGTCGAGTTCCTCGAACTGCACAACTCGAATCCTTATTTTGAAAACATCGGCGGCTACCGTCTCACCGGCGACATCAGCTACACCTTCCCCACCAACACCATCATCCCGGGCGGCGGCTTCCTCGTCATCGCCCGCGCGCCCGGCGACGTCTCCGCCGTCTATGGCGTCAACGGCGTGACCGGTCCCTACGGCGGCAGCCTGCCCGGCGGCAAGGGCACCGTGCGCCTCCGCAATCCGGCGAACGCCATTCTCCTCGAAGTGAATTACGACCACGAAGACGGCTGGCCCCTCGCCGCCGACGGCCCCGGCCACTCGCTCGTGCTGGCCCGCCCCTCGTATGGTGAAAACAATCCGCAGGCTTGGGCCGCCAGCGACCGCATCGGCGGCTCGCCTGGTCGCGTGGACGGAATTTTCCTCGAGCCGGCGCGCAACCTCGTCATCAACGAATTCCTCGCCCACACTGACCTGCCCGACCTCGACTTCATCGAGCTGTTCAATCGCGGCAAAACTGCCGTGGACCTCTCCGGCTGCTGGCTTTCCGATGATCCCGAGACGAACAAATTCCGCATCCCCGACGGCACGATCATTGGCCCCACCAATTTTCTTTCCTTCAATGAAACGCAGCTTGGCTTCCAGCTCAGTTCCGGCGGCGAAGCCATTTACCTCGTCAACTCCAACCGCACCCGCGTCCTCGACAGCGTGGCCTTTGACGGCCAGGAAAACGGCGTCAGCACCGGCCGTACGCCCGACGGCGCCCCGACCTTCAGCCGCCTCGCCAGCAAGACGCCCGGCACGAACAATGCCGCGCAGCGCCTCGAAGGCATTGTCATCGACGAAATCATGTACAACCCGGTCACGGGCGATGACTGGGATGAGTTCGTGGAAATTTACAACCGTGGCACCAACGCGGTGAACCTGACCAACTGGCGGCTGAACAAGGGCGTGGACTTCACCTTCCCGACGAACACGATCATCCCCACCAACGGCTACATCGTAGTCGGCAAAGACGTGGCCGTGCTCCGCACCAGCTACACGAACCTGAACCTCGCCAACTCCTTCGGCCCCTACGCCGGCACCCTCGCCAACTCCGGCGAACGCCTCACGCTCGACATGCCCGACACCGTCGTCTCGACCAATCTCCTCGGCGTCGTGTCCACCAATCTCATCCACATCCTCATTGACGACGTGACCTACGGCACCGGCGGCAAATGGGGCAACTGGAGCGACGGCGGCGGCAGCAGCCTCGAACTCACCGACCCGCGCAGCGACAACCGCCTGCCCTCGAACTGGGCCGACAGCGACGACACCGCCAAGAGCCAGTGGACCACCATGTCGGTCAACGGCGCGCTCGATCACATGGGCGGCTCCTCCAGCATGTGGAACGCGATCCAGCTCTGGCTCTACGAAGCGGGCGAATGCCTCGTGGACAACGTCACCGTCTCCGTCTCCCCCGCCACCGTCCCGGCCATGTCCGTGCCGAACGGCAATTTCAGCAGCGGTGGCGGCATCGCCCAGCTCGGCACCGGCGCGAACGAATGGATGGTCCAAGGCACGCACCGCTACTCGTACGTCGAGAACGTGGGCGGCGCGAACGGCAACGTCCTCCACGTCGTGGCCCAGGATCGCGGCGACACCGGCGCGAACCGCATCAACAAAGTTCTCACCGCGCAATACGTCTCGAACAGCACCGCCACCGTCACCGCCAGCGTGAAGTGGTTGAAAGGCCGGCCGGAAATCCTGTTCCGCCTCCGCGGCAACGGTTTGGAAATCCCCGGCGTGATGAACGTCCCGCGCAACCTCGGCACGCCCGGCGCGCGCAACAGCCGCTTCGCCACCAATGCCGGCCCGGCCATCACCGAGGTCGCGCACAGCCCCGTGCTGCCCGCCGCAGGCGATCCCATCGTGGTCACCGCGCGCGTCCATGACCAGGAAGGCGTGGCCAGTGTGCAACTGACCTGGCGCTTGGATCCGTTCGGCGTGCCGGTGGTCACGAACATGGTGGATAACGGCACGGGCCAGGACTTGTTCGCCCGCGACGGCATTTACACCGCCACCATCCCCGGCCAGGCCGACAATGCGATGATGGCGTTCTACGTTTCCGCCACGGACAGCAACGCGCTTGTTCGCACCACGAAATTTCCCGGCGAAGCGCCCGCGAAAGAATGCCTCGTCCACGTTGGCGACAAGCAGCCCGTGGCCAGCTTTGCGAGCTACCGCTTCTGGATGACCGACCAGACGCTCACCGACTGGATCGGCGCGGAGAAGGTCAGTAGCGAAATTTTCAAGGGCACCTTCATCTATGGCAACAGCCGCATCATCTACGACGCGGGCAGCCATTACGCGGGCAGCCCGGCCCACTCGAAACTCTACAACTCGCCCATGGGCACGAACTGCGACTACCAGTTGCTCCTTAAATCCGACGACGCGCTGCTCAGTGAAACTTCGCTCCGCATTCAGGAGCCCGGTCTCTTCGGCGCGGACCGCACCTGCCAGAACGAATCCCTCGGCTACTGGATCATCAACCAGATGAACATCCCCTCGCTGAACCGCCGCCCGATCAACGTCTTCATTAACGGCCTCCGGCGCGGTCTCATTTACGAGGACACCCAGCGCCAGAATTCCAGCTTCAACGAGCAATGGTTCCCCGACGCCGACGCCGACGCCAGCGACCTCTACCGCATCGGCTACTGGTACGAATATGGCGATGACCTCGCCAACCGCAGCAACAACGAGCCGACGCTCCAAGACCTGACCACGACGGGCGGCGTGAAGAAGCTGGCCCGCTACCGTCAGACCTTCGGCAAGCGCGCCATCAAGGAGTCCATTCACAATTACACGAACCTCTTCAAACTCGTGGACACGCTCAAGACCACGAACACGGGCGACGCTTACGCCGCCTCCGTCTTCCCCGTCGTGGATGTTACCAGCTTCGCCCGCGCCTTCGCCGCCGAGCGCATCTTGAACAACACCGACCTCTACGGCGCGAAACGCATTGATGGCACGGACAGCAAGGCGGGCGCGCAAAATTCCTTCCTCTCCAAACCCGGCGGCGACAAGTGGAAGTTCCTCATCTGGGACATTGATGCGGCCTATCTCGGCACCCCCGTGGACCCGCTCTTTGATTTCACCGACCCGCCCATCTCGAACTTGTTCCTGCATCCCTACGTGCTCCGCACCTTCTGGCAGGCGCTGGAGGATGGCGCGAACGGGCCGCTCCGTCCCTCCGTGCTGCATCCGGTCATGGATGCCAAGTTCGCCGCCTTCCAGCAGGCGGGCGTGGCCGCGAACGCGCCGCAAGCCATGAAGGACTTCCTCGCCATCCGCCGTGATTTCATTTTGCAGACACTCTCGGAGAACAAGTCGCCCTTCAGCATCACCGCGAACGGCGGGGCGAATTTCACGAACGGCAGCACGCTGGTCACGCTCACCGGCGCGGCTCCCTTCGGCGCGCGCTACATCACCATCAATGGCATCGCCTATCCGCTGGCGTGGACTTCGGTCACGAACTGGACGGTGCGCCTGCCGCTCTCGGGGGCCACGAACCTCTTCACCGTGCGCGGCTATGATGCGGGCAGCAACTTGCTCGCGAACTCCACGCGGACCATCACGGTCTATTTTAACGGCGTGGTGTCCAAGCCGGAGGAAAGCCTGGTCATCAACGAAATCATGTTCGAGCCGCGCGCCACGAACGCGAGCTACGTCGAAATTTACAACCGCTCCACCAACACCACCTTCGGCCTCGGCGGCTACCGGCTCAACGGCGTGGATTACAATTTCCCGGCGGCGTCATTTATCAACCCGCTTTCCTATCTCACGGTGGTGAAGAGCGCGGCGGATTTCGCCACAGCCTATGGCGCGTCGGCGGCGGCCACCGTCGTCGGCGAATATCCGGGCGGCCTGGATGATGACGGCGAGACGCTGGCCCTCGTGAAGGTGTCCACGGTCACGAATGTGCCCGACACCATCATCAGCCGCGTGAAGTATGAGGCGCGCGCGCCCTGGTCGGAGATGGCCGCGCGCACGAACAGCGGCGTGTCGCTCCAGCTCGTGGATCTGACGCAGGACCACGCGCGGGTCAGCAACTGGGAGGGCGCGGCGGACTGGCGTTTCGTGAGCCTAACCGGCGTGCCGAACGGGAACCGCCTGGCGCTCTGGCTGAACGCGACGGGCGAAGTGTTCATGGATGATGTGCAACTGGTGCTCGGCGCGGTGGCGGGCGCAGGCAGCAATCTGGTCAAGAACGGCGGCTTCGAGACGAATCTCACGCCGACCTGGGCCTTCAACGGGAGTTATGCGGGCAACACGCGGTCCACGAACACCTGGGCGCGCTCGGGTACGAACAGTTTGCGGCTCGCGCCCACGGTGGCGGGCAGTTCCTCGCTTTACCTATATCAGGACATTTCTCCGGCGCTGAACACGTCGAGCAATTACACGCTGAGCTTCTGGTATCGGCCGACGACGAACACGCTGACGTTGACGGCGCGCTTTGGCGCGACCTCGGGCAGCAGCCAGCCGGCGACGAACGTGGCCACGCGGCTCCTCTACGCCACGCCGGGCACGAACAACTCGGTGGCGCGCTCGCTCGCGTCGTATCCGCTGCTGTGGCTGAACGAGGTGCAGCCGAACAACGTGACGACGCTGCTAGACAACACGGGCACGAACCAGCCGTGGCTCGAACTTTACAACAGCAGCGCGGAGACGCTGGACTTGACGGGCTATGCGCTGTCGAAGAACTACACGAACTTGGGCGCGTGGAATTTCCCGGCGGGCAGCGTGATGTTGCCGGGGCAGTTCCGCGTGATCTTTGCGGACGGGCGTCCGCAGTTCACCACGGGCGCGGTGTTGCACACCTCGTTCCGCCTCGACTCGTTGAGCGGTTCCATCGTGCTCTCGCGCTCGAACCAGATTCTCG
>JANNGC010000373.1:0-4810 GCA_031380445.1 Pedosphaera sp. | reverse complement strand
TCGCGACCGGTCGCGCGTTTGGACTGCGGTGGCTGTGCGTTAGCGGCGACACCGCTTTCGCGCGGGCCGCCAGTCCGGGCATTGACACGCGGGCTGGGGAACTCAAGTCTGGCTCCTCAATGCGGCTCCGCGCCTGCCAGCACCAAATCCAGTTCCCGCGTCCGGCGCTGCTCATGGGCATCGTGAACGTGACGCCGGATTCGTTTTCGGACGGCGGGAAGTTTTTTGATCCGCGTCGCGCGGTGGAGCACGCGCGGCAGCTCGTGGCGGAAGGCGCGGAGATTCTCGACATCGGCGGCGAGTCCACACGGCCGGGGGCCGCGCCGGTTTCGGAGGAGGAGGAATTGCGGCGGGTGCTGCCGGTGATTCAAGGACTCGTGCGCGGCGGTCTGCCGTCAACGGTGTTGCTCTCCGTGGACACGATGAAGCCGGCCGTGGCGCGCGCGGTGATCGCAGCAGGCGCGAGCCTCATCAATGACGTGGCGGCGAACCACGCCGATACCGCGATGTGGGACGTGGTGCGCGAGACGGGCGCGGGCTACGTGGTGATGCACATGCAAGGCACGCCGCAGACGATGCAGGCTGCGCCGCACTACGATGACGTGGTGCGCGAAGTCGGAGAATTTTTCCGGGAACGATTGAACGCGTTGCGCGCGCAGGGGGTCAGTGCCGAGCAAATCATTTTCGACCCGGGCATCGGCTTCGGAAAAACCACGGAACATAATCTGGAATTGTTGGCGGGGCTTGCGCAGTTTAGAGCCTGTGAACGGCCAGTCTTGATCGGCGTGTCGCGCAAGGCCTTCATTGGAAAACTGAGCGGAGCAGGGGAGGCGGCGGATCGGTTGCCCGGCTCACTGGCCTGCGCGTGCGATGCGGTGGCGCAAGGAGCGCAGATCATTCGGACGCACGATGTCGCGGCGACCGCGCAGGCTTTGCGGCTGACCCAGGCCATTCACGTCCGACGGAAATAAAATTTTGGAATTGCTGGAAAACATTTGGCGGCCGGCGCTGGAGATTCTCATCCTCGCGGTGGGCATCTACTACGCGGCGTCGTTCGTGCGCGGCACGCGCGGCGCGGCGATCTTCACTGGCACGCTGGCGCTCATGCTCTCGCTCGCGCTGCTCTCCACGCTGCTTGAGCTGCAAGTGCTGCGCTGGATTCTCAGCGTGTTCTCCTCGGCCTTCGCGGTGTCGGTCATCGTGATTTTCCAACCGGAGATCCGGCAGTTGCTCGCGCAGATTGGCAGCTTGCAACTCTTCTACACTTCGCACGAGCAGCGCGAAAACATCGAGGTCATCATCCAGACGGTCGAGCGGCTGGCGGATGTGCGCATCGGCGCGCTCATCGCGCTCGAGCAGTCCATCCAACTGCACGACGCGGCGGAGTCGGGCATTCCCGTGGACTGCGTGGCGACGCCGGAGATGCTCGAAACCATTTTCTTTCCGAACAACGCCATTCACGACGGCGGCGTGATCATCAAGGGCGACCGCATCGCCTACGCGGCGTGCATCTTCCCGCTCACGGCCCGGCAGGATTTGCACAAGTCGCTCGGCACGCGGCATCGCGCCGCGCTCGGCCTGAGCGAGGAGACGGACGCGGTGGTCGTGGTCGTGTCCGAGGAGACGGGCATGATTTCCTACGCGCACAAGGGCGAGCTGGTGCGCGGCCTGTCCATCGAGAGTTTGCGCGCCTACCTGAGCGGCGTGGTGCTGCAAGGGAACCGGCGGCGCAATTTCTTCGAGCGGCTGCGCGGCTTCACGATGGATCATCTGCGCCCGGCCGCCGCGGGAAAAACTGACGCCAAGTAACATGCCGTTCCGCGATTTACTGTTCACCAATTTCCGCCGCAAACTCTTTGCGCTGCTCCTGGCCGTGCTCGTCTGGATGACCATTCACTTTGTGGAAGTCCGAAAGCAGTCCGCGCCCGCGCGCCCTCCCTCGACCAACGCTCCTTCCCTAAATCCATGACCAAGCAGCAGAAAATCTTCGGCACCGACGGCGTGCGCGGCACCGCCAACGTCGAACCCGTGACCGCCGAGACCGCGATGAAACTGGGCCGCGCCGCCGCGCACGTTTTCAAGAACCTCGCGCCCGAGTCGCGCGGGCGTGGCAAGCACAAGATCGTCATCGGCAAGGACACGCGGCTCTCCGGCTACATGCTCGAGAACGCCATCAGCGCCGGCGTGCTTTCGATGGGCGTGGACGTGCTCTTCATCGGGCCGCTGCCCACGCCGGGCGTGGCCTACACGACGCGTAGTTTGCGCGCCGACGCGGGCATCGTCATCACTGCTTCGCACAATCCCTACGACGACAACGGCATCAAATTTTTCCGCGCCGACGGTTACAAACTCGACGACAAGATCGAAGCCGAGATCGAACACCTCGTGTTCAGCGGCGAGATTGAAACCATCCGCGCCACGGCCAGCGCCATCGGCAAAGCTGTGCGCATTGATGACGCGTTGGGCCGCTACATCGAATACGCGAAAGCGTCCTTCCCGCGCCGCATGACCTTGGAAGGAATGCGCGTGGTCGTGGATTGCGGACACGGCGCCGCTTACAAGGCCACGCCCTGCGTGCTGCGCGAACTCGGCGCCGAACTCATCGTCTATAACGACCAGCCCGACGGCACGAACATCAACCGCGAGTGCGGCTCGATGTATCCCGAGGGCATGTGCGCGAAAGTCCGCGAGCACCAGGCCGACATCGGCATCGCGCACGACGGCGACGCCGACCGAGTGCTGCTCTGCGACGAGACCGGCACGCTCATTGACGGCGACGACATCATGGTCATCGCCTGCCAGGAGATGCTGGCCAACGGCACGCTCGCGAACAACACGCTCGTCTCCACCGTGATGAGCAACGCGGGCGTGGACGCCGCGATCACGAAGGCCGGCGGGCGCATCATCCGCACGGCGGTCGGCGACCGGAACGTGATTGATGAAATGCTGCGTGGCGATTTCAACTTCGGCGGCGAGCAGAGCGGCCATTTGATTTTCCGCGACTTCAGCACCACCGGCGACGGGCTGGTGGCGGCGCTGCAAATCCTGCGCATCATGAAGTCGCAGAACGCGAAGCTCTCCGAGCTGAAGAAAAACTGGACGCGCTACCCGCAACTCGTGACCAACGTGCGCGTGAAGGAGAAGCGTCCCTTCGAGCAGTTGGACAATGTTCTCGATCTCGTGGCGAAAGCGGAAGCCGTGGTGAAGCCGGAAGGCGGCCGCGTGATGCTGCGCTACTCCGGCACCGAGCCGAAAGCGCGGCTGCTCATCGAAGGCCGCGACGCGGCGGTGCTTCAGCAGTGGAGCACGCAAATCTGCGACGCGATCAAGCAGCAGATCGGGGCGTAATCTGAGGGGCGCGGCGTTCACGCCGCTTCACCATTCGCACGGTCAGCGAGCTTGGAGCGCCAAAGGGCTTTTCACGTTGAAGCGGCATAAATGCCGCGCTCCGTTCCGCAAGTGACTCGTCATCCGCACAGGTGAAGTTCAACGCCGTTTCTGCCGATGCCTTTCCGTGCGCCGCGCATGGAAATGAAACACAGCCCACCTCTCGCAGATGAAAATCTGCTCGAGCTGATCCCGGAACATTGTCCGGACCTGCTCGCGTTGCTGGATGTGAACGGCCTGTTCCTCTACGGCAACGCCGCTCACTTTCTCCGCCTCGGCCGCAGCCCGGAATCACTCCTCGGCACGATGGTCTTCGATCTGATTCATCCCGATGACGCGCCGGAATTCGAGAAGGCCGTCACCGGCCGCGCCGCGCGCCGCACCCTTTTCCGATTCAGCGCGCGCTGGCTGAAAGAGGACGGCACGCCCGCGCGCTTTGATTCGATTGGTAAATGGATTCCCGCCGACAAAGGCCGCTCCTACTACCTGCTGCTCTCGTCGCGCGAAGTGCTGGCGCAAAAAACTTCCGCGCCCGACTCCGAAGGCACCGCCGAATTGCGCACGGACGCCGCGAAGCTCCTGGCCCGCGCCGAAGGCGAGCGCACCAGCGTGGCCCGCGCCATTCACGACGACCTCGGGCAGAAGCTCACCGCGATGAGCCTCGAACTCTCGCTCTGGAAAACGGAACTCGGCCAGGGCCGCAGCAAATCCGTGAACGCCATCCGCGAAAAGCTCGCGACCTTCGGTGATTTGCTGAACGGCATGATTGGCGCGACGCGGCATATCACCTCCACGTTGCGCCCGCGTATCCTGGAGGAATTCGGCCTCACCGCCGCGCTCGAGTGGCATCTCGAAAAAGTTCAGAAGCAGTCCGGCGCGTCCTGCACCTTCACCGCCGAGCACGAGAAGATTGAAGTGGACGCCTTCGTGGGCGCGCAGATTTTCCGCATCGCCGAGGAAGTCATCGCCTCGCGCATTGAAGCCGGGGCGAAGAATCTGCACGTCCGTCTGCTCGCGCAGGATGACGCAGTGGCCCTCACCTTCGAGGATGCCGTGAAGCAGCGCCGCATCGCACCGGAGACGTCTGCGCGCGTGCGCCTGCTCGGCGGCGAGATTGAGATCAATCAAGCCGAGGGGATGATCGTCGTGGCGCTGCCCACCCAGATGGTGGGGGAGTAGGGCCGCCCTCCCGCCAGTCTCCCTCCACCCTCACGGCCGCAGAATGTGGTTGTTGAACGCCGTCACGTCGTCGCCCGACGTCCAGAAGATTTGCTGAATCTGCTTCCTCGTCACCATGTGCGCGCTGGCGTCGCCGATGGAGACGTTGCCGACGTACTGATGAATGGTGTTCGTCCAGTGGGCGCGCGGGATGTAGGTCGCCGTGAACTCGTCCGCCACTCTCGTGACCAGCGCCACCGGGCAG
>JANNGC010000352.1:0-5306 GCA_031380445.1 Pedosphaera sp. | reverse complement strand
CCTTCGCGCCTTGGCGTCTTGGCGTTAACATTTCCTGCCTGAGCAAATACAAACACGCGGACTCGGCGGTCCGCGCTCCGGTCAGAAATATCCCGCCTTCTTCCGATCCTCCATCGCCGCCTCGCTGGCCTTGTCATCGGCGCGTGATCCGCGTTCGGTCACGCGGGCGGCGGCGATCTCGGCGATGATGTCGTCAATGGAATAGACCTTCGACTCGATCATGCCGGTGCTGATCATGTCCGCAATGGTGCGCACGCGGCAGATCATGCGCTTCGCTGGCTCCTTCACCGTCGGACGCGCACCGGCGTAGGGGTCGGGTTTCGTGGTATCGGTATGCGCAGGCGGCACGGGCAGCCACTGGCCGTTGCGCCGGAAGCAATCGCGCTCGTGGCTGAAGTAGATCGTCGGAACATCGAGCTGCTCCTTCTTGATGTATTCCCACACGTCCATCTCGGTCCAGTTCGAGAGCGGGAAGACGCGCATGTTCTCGCCCTGATTGAGCCGCGCGTTGTAGATGTTCCAAATCTCGGGACGCTGAATCTTCGGATCCCACTGGCCGAACGAGTCGCGGAAGCTGAAGAAGCGTTCCTTGGCGCGCGCCTTCTCCTCGTCGCGCCGCGCGCCGCCGATGCAGCAATCGAATTGAAACTCCTCGATGGCCGCGAGCAGCGCCGGGGTCTGCAACTGATTGCGGCTCACGATGCCGGGCTTGGGCGTGGCGAGTCCGCGCGCGATGACGTCATCCACGGTGCGGATGAGGAGCTTCGCGCCGAGTTGCTTCGCGCGCCGGTCGCGGAAGTCGATCAACTCGGGGAACTCGTGGCCGGTCTCGATGTTGAGGAACGGCATCGGAATCTCCGCCGGGCGAAACGCCTTCTCGGCCAGCCGCAGGAGGCAGATGGAATCCTTGCCGCCGGAGAAGAGCAGCGCCGGCCGCTCAAACTCCGCCGCGACCTCACGCATGACGTGAATCGCTTCTGTTTCGAGATACTGAAGATGGTCGAGATGGTAGCTGCTCATTTGAACACGAATTATTCGGAAAAGATTTTAGACACGGATTTCACGGATTGACACGGATTCTTCAGAGGATGACGCGCTTCCACTCCAGGGAGTCGGTGCCGAAATTTACGAGCAGGCCGACGCGAAGTTTGGACGCGGCCAGGTAGTTCAACACCTGCTTTACATGGGAATCGGTCAGCTTCTCAACCGCCTTCGCCTCGAAGATGATTTTGTCCCAGACCACAAAGTCGGCAAAATAAAAGTGCGGCAAGAGCACACCCTTGTAGTGAATCTCGTACTTCTTCTCGCGCTCGAAGGGAATGCCGGCGCGGCCAAACTCCACGACCAGCGCATCCTTGTAGATGACTTCGTCATGCCCCTTGCCCAGCTCCCGATGAATCTCCATGCACAGCCCGATGAGCCGGTGCGTCTCCTCGCGATAAAGCAGTTCAGCCATAATTCCTAATCCGTGCCAATCCGTGAAATCCGTGTCTCAATCCTTCAGCACCTTCCCGCCCCACGCCGCGTGCAAGCCGCACTCGCGCTTGTCATCCGCCTTCGCCGGATCGAAGTAATCCCACTCGTTCGGCAGATGGTGCTGCTTCAAGTAGGACTCCATCTCCGCGTCGCTCCAGTAAAAGACCGGGCTGACTTTCAGGGAACCAAAATTTCCGTCGTGGCTCACGATGTCGAGTCCAGCGCGGTTCGGATTCTGCACCTTGCGCAACGCGGTGATCCAGACGGTGGGCGCGAGTTCCTTCATGCCGCGCTGGAACGGCTCCAGTTTCATCACCGTGCTGAACGCCTTGATGCGCTCTTCGTTCTCCGGCGTCGGCTCGGGCATCCCGCCGTGAACGGCGTCGTAATGCGCGGCGGTCAGCTTCGGAATGTAGGCGTGGATGTTCAGCTTGAGTTGCGCCTTGAGCTGCTCGGCGTGTTTGTAAGTGGCGGCACGATTGTAGCCGTGATCCACCCACAGCACGCGAATGTCCGGCTGCACCTGCGTGACGAGATGGAGAATAACCGCCTCGTAGGGCCGATAATTCGTCGAGACAATGGCGCGGCCGTTCGCCTGCGCGATGGCCCACTTCACGATGTCGAGCGCGGACTTGTGGCGCAGTTCGGCGTTGGCCTGGGTGATTTGTTCGGGAGTCATGGATGATGGTTCAAATCAAAGTTCGAGGTAATCGCCGGGCTTGATTTGATCCAGTGCCGCGCGGATGCGAGGCGCCAGTTCCAAAACAGTCGGCATGTAATTCGTCGGCAACACGATGATGGCGATTTTTCTCCCGGCCAGGTTCTGCTGATACTTCAGGTTTTGGTCGGACGTGAGCAGCACGTCGAAATCAGCCTCGGCCGCCGCGAGCAAATCGCCGTTCCTCAACTCCGCCCAGCCTCGCTCCTGCGATGTGGCCACCTGATGGCCCGGCAGGTGGCGGCGCAACGGGCGCGGCACGTTGACATCGAACAGCACTTTCACGCGGTGTGAGCCAGCAAACTTTTGCGCGCGTATTCCAGCACGGCCACGGCCTGTTCCTTGGTCACGGGCGGAAAGGCATCCACCCACTCGTCGAGGGACACGCCGCCTTCGAGGTTCTCGAAGAGCGAGTCAACCGGCAGGCGCGTCTTGTAGAAGCAAGGCACGCCGCTCATGCGCTCCGGGTTGATCCAGATGAGCGGATTCGTCTCGTTGGGCAGCAATGTGTCTTTGCTCATATTTAGAACAGAGGATCGATACCTAGAGTTGAATTTTGAACACGGTTAGACAGCGAAGGGCGTACGGAGTCCACCAATTTACGAACCACTTCAAAATACCAACGTGGTGCGTAAGGATGAACAATGATTCTCTCTACGTTATCTTCAAGGTTCCATCCGACTGAGATGTTTTGTGGCTGGCTATTTAGGCCAACCTCACACTTGCGCAATTCCTCCAAGGTTGGTGGGTTGACTGCGGGCAATCTGTCCAATTGGTGGATGAGGATACGAACTTCTTGTTCGTGCTGAAATGCCTGCCTCTTGTGCATAAACGCTTCCAAGAAGCTCTTCGTGGTGAAACTAGCCAGTTCATAGTCGATGTAGGCTACTAAGCCGACGACTGAGTGCGGAACATTGAGGGACCACGACGCAAGTTTTTTGTACGTGGTCTGAATCGCGATTCCTTGGTTACTTGGGCAATAGAGTTGCCACATTGCTTCTGATTCGTTCGTGTTGAGATGCCAACAGTTGGCATACGTGAGCTTGCGAGTGCAGCGGCGTGCGACAGTTAAAACTTCCGCTACATCTGGAGCGCCTAGACCAGTAGCCATCTTCACAACGCTGTGTGACATAGGCTTGGTGATGGCTCCTTCATGTTTGTCAGAAAAAGAATCCATTCGGCAAAAGAAGAGTTCACCGCTCTGCAAGAGCGAGACTGCCTTTGCCAAGTCAAGGTAGCGCCACACTTTGACTGAGAAGTCCGACGGTTGCGGGAAATCTAGGTTTGTTCCTATTGAAGACATTTGTGCTCTCAATTGTTCGCCGCCTGCTCCTTCAAAACCACCCGGTCGCACCAGTCGCCAAACCGCTCGCCGCTGTTCCGCTCTTTGGCGAAGCGCGTGAAGAGGGGGCGCAGTTCGGTTTCCACGTCGGCTTCCTTGATCACGTCTTTGAAGACGCGGTTGAGGCGGGTGCCGGAGGCGTTGCCGCCGAGCCAGAGTTGGTAGCGGCCGGGGGCTTTGCCGACGAAGGCCATCTCGGCCATGTAGGGGCGCGCGCAGCCGTTCGGGCAGCCGGTCGAGCGAATGATGATTTCCTCGCCCGCGAGTCCGGCTTCGGCGCAGAGCTTTTCGATGCGGTCCACGAGTCCCGGCAACATGCGCTCGGACTCCGCCAGCGCGAGTCCGCACGTCGGCAGCGACGGGCAGGCCATCGACGCGGCGTGGAGCACGCTGGCCTGCGCGTCGGTCTTCACGCCATGCTCGGCGAAGACGGCGTTGATGGCGGCCTTGTCGGCTTCGGCGACATTCGCGACGAGGACGTTCTGGTTCGCAGAGAGGCGGAATTCCACGCTCGCGAATTTCTCCGCGATTTTGCGCAGCGCTAACTTCTTTGCATCCTTGATGCGGCCGGTCTCGACGAACAGCGTGAAGAACCACGAGCCGTCCAGCGCCTTGTGCCAGCCATAGACATCACCGGTGGTGGTGAACTGGTATTCGCGCGCAGGGGCCAGCTTGATCTCCGCGCGCTGGTTGATCTGCTCGCGCATGAATTCCACGCCGCGCTCGGCCACGACGTATTTCAGCCGCGCGTGCTTGCGGTCGGTGCGGTCGCCGAAGTCGCGATGGATGGTCAGCACGGCTTTCGCTACTTCGACAACGTGCTCTTTCGGGAAGTAACCAATCACGTCCGCGAGGCGCGCGTAGGTTTCCGCATTGCCGTGACTGCGGCCCATGCCGCCGCCGACCGCGAGGTTGTAGCCCACGAGCTTCCCGTTCTCGACGATGGCGATGAAGCCGAGATCGTTCGTGAAGATGTCCATGTCGTTCACCGGCGGCAGCACGAACGCCGTCTTGAATTTGCGCGGCAGGTAAGTCTGGCCGTAAAGCGGATCGACGAAGTCCTTGTTCTCCGCGTCGTCGAGCTTCAACTGCACGTTGTCGATCCAGATTGAGTGATACGCCTTCGTCGTCGGCGCGAGCGCGTCCACGATGCGATGGCAGTCCTTCATCATCTCCGCGCGCGCTTCGGTTTGGGAAGGCGTGCAGGAAGCCGTCACGTTGCGGTTCACGTCGCCGCAGGCCGCGAGCGTGGAGAGCAGCGACTCGTTGATCTTCTTGATCAGCGCTCCCAGCCCCGACATCACGACGCCGTGGAACTGGATGCTCTGCCGCGTGGTGATGCGCAGCGTGTTGTTGCCGTAAGTCGTCGCGAGATCATCGAAGGTGATCCACTGCGCTGGCGACATCACGCCGCCGGGGATGCGCCCGCGGATCATCATCATGAATTTCTTCGCCGTCTTGCGCAGGTCGCGGTCGTCCTGCTGGTAGATGCCGTGGAACTTGATGAACTGCTGGTCATCGGCGGAGAACTGGTCGGTGCCGCTCGCCATCGTGGCGGCGATATTGCCGGCCAACGTGGGGATGGCAGTCTTGATGACCTCGTTGTGGGTCAGCTTCGGAGCCTCGGTCGTTGCAGAGTTTGGAATCATTAGTAAAACAATTAACTTACGTATGTTACCCGGTTGCGCTACTAAGTCAATCGGCTTTGCGCGCCACTCAAGCTGCAAATTCAATCACTTTCCAGCCACGGCACAAGCGCAGACTTGCCTC
>JANNGC010000335.1:0-11120 GCA_031380445.1 Pedosphaera sp. | reverse complement strand
CTGATCCAGCAGCACGGCCACGAAAAGTTTTTCTACATGCCCGCCGGCACCCTGGCTCCGAACCCTGCGGAACTGCTCGCGCAGGGGAATTTCGACGCGCTGATCGCCGAGGCGTTGCAGCACTTCGACCGCGTGGTGGTGGACTCCGCGCCCATTCACGCCGTGAGCGACACGCTGCTCATGGTGCAGCACATCCAGACCGCCTGCCTCGTGGTGCGCTCCGGCAAGACGCCGCGCAAGGCCGTGGGCCGCGCCGTGGAACTGCTCTACAAAGCCGAGGCCCCGCTGGCCGGCGTGATCCTGAACCGCCAGGCCCGCCGCCGTTTCACCGGCGGCTACGATCCCTATTACAGCTACTCGTACGACGGGAAGTATTCTGAGAAGGGCGTGTACGGGGCGAAGTAGCGCGGGGCGCGTTCTCTGAATAATTTTTCACGCGCCGTTTTTCACTCCGCTTGAAGCTCCGCGGAGCATGTGCCGTCGAACTCAGCACTATGCTCCGCGCGACTCTGCTGCTGACTTTTCTTTGCACGGCGCTGCTTTTCGCCGCCGCCCCTGAGAAGACCACGCTCTACGTGCAGGTGATTCTCGGCTGCGATAAGGACCAGTCCTCGAATCCCGCACACAAGGAAATCGGCCCCAAGCTCGCCGCGAAACTGTCGCCCGTCTTCCGTTGGAAACATTACTGGGAGACGGACCGGCGGAAGGTCGAGTTCGATCCGACCAAGGTCACAAAGCTCACGCTGGCCGATGATCGCACGCTGGAAATCGAACGCCTCAAGACCGGTGAGTTCGAGGTGCGCCTGTTCCGCAAGGGCGGCCTGCTGACCAAGGCGCGGCAGCCCGGCCAAGGCGGCATGGCCATCCTCGGCGGCGAACAGCCAAGCAAGGACTCGTTCTTCGTCGTGGTTCGCGCGGATGAACCGGTGAACCGCGAGTGAAAAGAGGCGCAGCCTTTCGGGCCAAAACAATTTTCCTACTGTGACGGCTTCACGACCTCGTGCGTCTGAAACTTCACTTCGCCCACGGCCTTGCCTGCCGTGAGATAAAGTTTATAGCTCACCCCGGCCTCCAGTTGATCCGGCTCTGCGCGCGGCACCTTGGGTTTCATGCCGCGCAGTTTGGCTCCGTAGAGCAGCGCCTTGGTGGGCACCGAGTTGGAGTCGGAAATCATGTGCCAGACCGCGTGCGGATATTTGTTCGTCTTCTCGTCATCCACGGCCACGACTCTGATCTCAGTGAATTTGTACTGGCGGTCGAACGCGAACGTCACCGGATACACCGGCACGTCGCCGGGCAGCACTTTCACGTTGCGCTGCGGCGGACGGATCTGGGGGAGAATTTGAATTTGCGGCTTCACGAACCAGTCGGTGAAAAAGGCGACGTACACGCCGGCCAACAACATGGCCACGGTGATTAAGGTGATGCTCTGCTTCGTCATGGGATGAGTTGACGTTGCGAGCCGGTGATTATTCGCCAGCGTTCTTGGAAAAATATTTTTTCGGTTCCTCAGCCGGCACGCGTTCGCATCGCAGCGAGCGCGCGATTTGAAAAAATGAAACGCACAAAAGGAAAACGCATGAAACTGAAAAAGGGAATCCGCGCGCGCCGCCGCGCCTTTACGCTGATCGAGCTGCTCGTCGTCATCGCCATCATCGCGATTCTCGCGAGCATGTTGCTGCCCGCGCTGGCCCGCGCGAAAGAGTCCGGCAAGCGCATCTCCTGCGTGAACAACCTGCGCCAGATGGGCCTCTCGATGCAGATGTTCACGGACGACAACGAAGGCTTGCAGCCCGTGCGAACCATCAACGGGGTGCCCGGCGGAAGCTGGCCCGCGCAGCTCCGCGACTACTACAAAGATTTGAAAGTGCTGGTCTGCCCGAGCGACCTGACGCCGCTCAGTAATTCCTCTGCTCACTCGAATGACGACCGCGCGCCGCGCAGTTACATCGCGAACGGATGGAACGATTACTTTGATTCCATCAGTCCGTTCAGTTCCATCTCGGCGCTCGAAGGCAAGCGCCTGCCGGAGACGGCGATCAAGAACGGCAGCGACACGATCCTGTTCGGTGAAAAGATTCCCACTTCGATTCACTTCTACATGGATTTCATGGAGATCGATCCGGGGAATCTGGCCAGCAACGATTTCAGCGAAGTGGATCACGACAAGCACATGAAGACGGCCGCGGCGGCGGCGCAGAACGGCGGCTCGAACTTCGCCTTTGCTGATGGCAGCGCGCGCTATCTCAAGCACTGGGCTTCGATTCAGCCGGTCAATCTTTGGGGTGTGACCGAGACATGGCGCAACGCCGGGATTCCGTGAACTCGCCGACGCCGAGGTCGGGCGCGTCGCGCCGCGCCCGACCAGCCATCGGGGATCGGGAAACTCTTCTGAACTCGCTTTACCGCCTCATCACCGCGCCGTCGTGGTTCAAGAGTGCCTGCGCGAGCACGGTGCCGGCGGCCAGTTCCACGGGGTTCAACGAGGGATTGTTTTTCGCTTCACCCACTTTCAGCAGTTGCGCGGCTGAATTGGTGTCGGCGGAAAACATCGCGCGCTGTTCAGCGAGCAGTTGTTTCAACACTGGGATTTCGCGGGCCGTGGGCTTGCGATTTGTGGCGGCTTGGAAGATCCAGATCACGCGCTCGCCATCGCTGCCGCCGCCTTCCTGCAACATGCGCTGGCTCAGGTGGCGCGCGGCCTCGGTGATTTGCACGTCGTTGAGCAACGCGAGCGCCTGGAGCGGCGTGCTGGTGGACTGGCGTTGCGCGCTGCAAGAGCTGCGGTCGGCGGCGTCGAAGGCCATCATCGTGGGCGGCGGCACGGTGCGCTTCCAGTAGGTGTAAAGGCTGCGCCGGTGCAAATCATCGCCGCGTCCCTGATCGTAATTCGGTTTGCCCATCGCAATCTCCCAGAGCCCGGCGGGCTGGTACGGCTTCACGCTCGGCCCGCCGATTTTGTCCACGAGCAATCCGCTGAGGGCGAGGGACTGGTCACGCAACATTTCGGCGGTGAGCCGGCGGGCCGGGCCGTGCGCGAGCCACTGGTTTGCCGGATCACGCGCGAGCAATTCTGGTGAAGCTTGTGAGGACTGACGGTAGGTGGCGGAGAGAGCCAAATTTTTGAGAAAGCGTTTGGTGTCCCAGCCCTGAGCCGTGAACTCCCGCGCCAGCCAGTCGAGCAGTTCGGGATGCGTCGGCTGCGCGCCCTGAGTGCCGAAGTTGTCGCTCGTCTCGACGAGTCCTTTGCCGAACATCATCTGCCAAAAACGGTTCACGGTGACGCGGGCCATGAGCGGGTGATCGGGCTGGAGCAGCCAGCGCGCGAGACCGAGGCGGTTCGTGGGCTGCCCGGCGGGGAAGGGCGGCAGCACGCCCGGCGTGTTCGCGAAGACACGGTCGCCCGGCGAATCATACGCGCCGCGCTTGAGCAGGTACGCCGGCTTCGGCTGCGGCAGTTCCTGCATGGCCATGATTTCGGGAATGGGGTTGATGAATTTGCGCTGCTCGTTGCGCGCGGCGTGCAACTCCTTTTCCACGGCGCGCGCGGGCGCGAATTGCGTGGCGAAGTAATGCTCGAACAACTCGCCGCGTGACGTGAGCCGGTCGGTCACTCCGGCCACTTGCGCCACTTCGAGCGTCGTCAGCACGCGGTCATGGACCCGCAGGTCATCCACGCGCCCGCCTTTGAATCCATTGTCACGGAAGCGGTTGCCGAGTGTCAGTTCCGGCTCGCCGCCGCCGTAGTTGATGTCCTTCCACAAATTGTCGCGCACCACTTCGAGTTCAGCCGCCGCGCCATTGATGAATACGCGCACGCCGCGCGCGCGGCTGGATCCGTCGTAGGTCACGGTGACGTGCGCCCACTGGTTCGTGGCCAGCGCGGTCTTGGTGGCAACCTTGAGCGCATTGCCCGGCCACATGTGATGCAGGCCAAAGGCGACGCGCCCGTTCTCCAGCAGCAGTTCGTAGCCGCGGCTGCCGGCGTCAATCGGCGCCTTGCTGTGATGCAGCACGACAAAGCGCGGCGCGTTCGTGGGCGTCTGCAACCACACTGAGATCGTGAAGGCGCTGGCGCGGTTGAAGTGTCCGATCTGGCCGAAGGTGAAGCCGTTCTCGCCGTTCAGTTCCACGGCCTGACCGAACCGGCCGGGCACGAGACGCGGCTTGTCCTGCGCTTTGGCAAAGTTTGTTCCGACGAGATTGGCCACCTTGTTCGAGATCATTTCATCGAACGAGAAGTGTGCGATCAGTCCGGAAATTTCCACGTCGAGCGCGGGCGGAGGATTTTTTGCAAATTCACCGCGCGCCGTCTCTCGCCACGCCGCGAGTCCGGATTCCTTCGCCGCGATCTTCTGCTTCAACTCGTCGAGCTTCTGATCCTGTTCGTCCGTCGAGAGCAGCAAAGAAGGCACGGGCGTCGAGTCGGTGAAGTAGCTGGTCTGCCCCGACTCATCGACGTTCTGGAAGAAGGCGAAGAGCGCGTAGAAATCCTTCTGCGTGAGCGGGTCGTATTTGTGATCGTGGCAGCGTGTGCATTCGGTGGTGAGGCCGAGGAAGGCGGTGCTGAACGTGTTCACGCGGTCCACGACGTAGGCGACGCGGTATTCCCCCTCGGCGATGCCGCCTTCCTCGTTCTGGTTGTGCAGGCGGTTGAACGCCGTGGCGAGGCGCTGCTCCTTGGTCGCATTCGGCAGCAGGTCGCCCGCGAGCTGCCAGGTCACGAACTGATCGAAGGGCAGGTTTTCGTTGAACGCTTTGATCACCCAGTCGCGATACGGCCACACGGGACGGAAGCGGTCGGCCTGATAGCCGTGCGTGTCGGCGAAGCGCGCGAGGTCGAGCCACTCGGTGGCCATGCGTTCGCCGAAACGCGGCGAGGCGAGCAGTCGGTCCACGACGCGCTCATGGGCGTTCGTGGTGGCGTCGGCGAGAAAGTCGTCGAGTTCTTTCAGCGCCGGCGGCAGGCCGGTGAGATCGAAGGTCACCCGGCGCAACCACGTTTCGCGCTTCGCTTCTGGCGCAGGCGCGAGTTTATCTTTCTCCAGGCGCGCGAGGATGAAGGCGTCAATGGAATTTTGGATTTTGGATTTTGGATTTTGGATTGAGGGCACTGCCGGACGCGCGGGCGGGATGAAGGCCCAGTGCATCCCCCACTTCGCGCCTTCATCCACCCACTGCTGGAGCGTGGCGATCTGCTTCGGCGTGAGACTGCGGTTCGAGTCCGTGGGCGGCATCACATCGTCGCGATTGGTCGTGGTGATGCGGTTGATGAGTTCGCTCGCGCGGCTTTGGCCGGGGATGACGATGGGGTCTTTCGTGCGCAGCGTGCCTTCCTTGGTGTCGAGGCGCAGCTTGGCTTTGCGGCCCGTTTCGTCGGGGCCGTGGCAGTGATAGCACTTGTCGGAGAGAATCGGCAGCACGTCGCGACCGTAGTCCACGGCAGCAAATACGCACGGGAGCGCGAGGCCAAGGACGGCGACCAGGGCGAGCAAGAATTTCATTCGTCAGTGATTCTGCGGACGCTACCTGTGACGACGGCTTGGAGCAATTAGATCAATGGCTTTTGGCACGCGTGCGGACTCGGCGTTCCGCGCTCTGGTCCTTCTCTCCACGCGCATTCCCGCTTTTCGCCCCGCCTCGCGTTGCCTACGCTCCGCCGCATGAAAGACGCCACGCTCTCCGCGCTCGTGAAGTATTCCGACCACCTGCTCCGCACGGGCGAAGTCACGGATTACGCCGGCGCGGTGAACGGCTTGCAGGTGGGGAATGCGGGCGGCGTCTCGCGCCTCGCCGCCGCCGTGGACGCGAGCCTCGCCACGGTTCGCAAAGCCATCGAGGCGCGGGCGAACCTGCTGGTCGTGCATCACGGATTGTTCTGGAGCCAGCGCCAGCCGTGGACGGGAAAAAATTACGAGCTGATGCGCCAGCTCGTTGAGAATGACGTGGCCATCTACAGTTCACACCTGCCGCTCGACCTGCACCCGCAGTTGGGCAACAACGCGCAGCTCTGCGCGGCTCTCGGGCTGCGGAAGTTGCAGCCGTTCTTCCACACCAAGAACCAGTTCCTCGGCCTGCAAACGGTGGCCTCGATCCCGCGCGCAGAGTTGTCACGCCGTCTGGCGAAGGCGGTCGGCGGCGAAGTGAAGCTGCTGCCCGGCGGTCCGACGACGTGCCGACGCATCGGCGTCGTGACCGGCGGCGCGGGCGCGGAGGTGAAACTCGCGGCGGCAGAAGGCGTGGACACTTTCATCACCGGCGAAGGCCCGCACTGGACCTACGCGCTGGCGGAGGAGCTCGGCGTGAACGTCCTCTACGCCGGCCATTACGCGACGGAGACCTTCGGCGTGAAGGCGCTGGCCGCGCACCTCTCGAAAAAGTTCCGCGTGCCGTGGGTGTTCCTCGATCATCCGACCGGGCTGTGAACGTGCTGCCGGTTTGCAACCGGCAGGGGCCGCGAAAATATGAACGGCAACCTGGCCTTGCCCCGATTTGATGGACAGGCGGTGGGTGAGTGTGGGAGCTGGGAAGCCGTTGACGCCTCGGCCTCTTTCGCTTCCGATGTGCGCATTCCAAGCATGACTGATCATCTGCAAAATCTCTGCGAGGCCCACGTCCTCGGGCGCCACACCACCGAACGGCGCGTGAAGGTGGAAGCCTGTCCCGCGCTCGGTCGTCACCAGATTAAACACCTTGGCACCGTGGACGCCGCCGCGCCCTATCAAATGGTGCGCGCCGATCTCAGCGGCACTTACATGCTGGCGTGTTTCGGTGGGCGCGGACAAATCCTCCTCGACGGCCGCTGGCAGACCATCGGCAAGGGCACCGCCTGCCTCGCTCCGCCGCACGTCGTGCTCGCTTTCCGCGCGCGACCCAAGACGCGCTGGCAGTTCTGCTGGGTGCGCTACCAGCAGCGGCCCGAGCAGAAGCCAATTATCTCTTCGTCGTCGCCCGCCGTCGCGCGCTTCGATGCCGAGCCGATGCGCGCCGCCATCACCGGCTTGTGGCATGAGGTGCAATCGCCCGTCGCACCCGCCACGAATGATCCTTGGGTGGACCTCATTCACACCTACGTTCTCCGCTTCGCGCAGCCGTGGCATGTCGATGATCGCCTGCGCCACTTGTGGAATGCGGTCTCGGCGGAACTCGGCGCGGATTGGCATCTGGAAAAACTTGCGCGCCAATGCCACTTCAGCGCCGAGCATTTGCGCCGTCTCTGTCATCAGGAAATTGGCCGCAGCCCGATGCACCAGGTCACTTACCTCCGCATGGAGCGCGCCGCGAAACTGCTCACGACCACGGGCGACAAGATCGAAGTCATCGCCGCCGCCGTGGGCTACGACAATCCGTTCGTCTTCTCGCGCACCTTCAAGAAATGGATCGGCTGGCCGCCCTCCGACTACCGCGCCCGGCAGAAGCCGTGAATGCTTGAATTCACCTGAGCTGGGAGCAGGCGCAGTAGGACAGGCGTCCCGCCTGTCTAAACTAACTTTTCTTCGGAGCGCAAACCTCCAGGTCTGCGCTCCTGGAACCGGCACCAACTTGAAGGGTGCGATGGTTTTCAGATGGTTGAGACAGGCTGGAAGCCTGTCCTGCGTCACCGCTGCTCCGCCGCCGCGCGGCAGGCGTCCGCCACGAGCGAGAGATTCTGCAAAAACTCCTCGCGTCCCGCCGCCGGCAGCACGCCGAGCAGTTCACCCTGCAGCGCCACGGCAAGGGCCCGTGCAGATTCGTACACTTTTTTCCCCTTTGCCTGCACCTTGATGCGATGCGCGCGGCGGTCGCGCTCGTGCGGCGTGCGCTCGACGTAGCCGAGTTTCTCCATGCGCTCAAGCAGCGAGGCCACGGTGTTCGGATCGCTGGACATGGCGCGCGCGAGTTCACGCTGTGTGATGCCTCGCGCGTCGTTCTCCAGCAGCGTGCGCAGGACGGTGAACTGATCCGGCGTGAGTTGCAGGTGCGTGATGCGGCGGCGGAAAGCTTGGTTCAATCCATACCAAGAACGGCGCAACAGCAGCGGCAGCCGCCGGCGGTTTGGCGAATCAATCGCCTCGAGAAATTCGGTCTTTGGCATGGCTCAGGATTTTTGTTCGGGCTTCATGCTGTCGAGCAGCGGGCCGAATTGCTTTTCCAGTTCGGCGATGCGCTTGAGCACATCAGGCAGGCGGCGGATGGCGATGAACTGGCGCTTGGCTTCGCGGTCCGGCCCGGCGGGGATGCCGAGCCATTTCTCGCCGTCCGGGATGTCGTGGATCACGGCGGATTTTCCGCCCACGATCACTTGGCTGCCAATTTTCAAATGCCCGCCGATGCCGGCCTGCGCGGCCACGACGGTGAAATTGCCAATCTTCGTGCTGCCCGCAATGCCGCATTGCCCGACAATCAAGCAGCCTTCGCCAATGACGACGTTGTGCGCGACCTGCACGAGGTTATCAATTTTCGTGCCCCGCCCGATGACGGTCGAGCCGAGCGCGGCGCGATCAATGCAAGTGTTCGCGCCGATCTCCACGTCGTCGTGGATGACCACGTTGCCGAGTTGCAAGACTTTGAGCTGCTGGCCTTGATCGAAGACGTAACCGTAGCCGTCCGCGCCAATCGAAGTGCCGGCGTGAATGCGGACGCGATGGCCGATCTGCGAGCGCGGATAGATGACGACGTTCGGAAAAATCTTCGCGTCGTCACCGAGCCGTGAGTCGTCGCCGACATGCACGCCGCCGAGCAGCGCGGTGCGCGCGCCAATCTTCACACGCTCGCCGATGACGCAGTGCGGCCCGACGTGGGCACTGGGAACGACTTGCGCCGAAGCCGCAACCACCGCCGTCGGATGAATGCCGGCGGCCATCGGCGGCTCGGAGAAGAACAGCGGCAGCACCTTCGCGTAACCGACGCGCGGGTTTTTCATCCGCAGCACGGTCTTCGTCGCCGAGGTCATTTTGTCGCCAACGAGGATGGCGGACGCGCCGCTCTGCTCCGCCTTGGCGAAATACGCCTCGTTCTCCGCGAAGACCAGATGCCCCGCCTGCGCCGCATCGGCGGGAGCGAAGCCGTTGATGACCAGCGCGCCGTCGCCGACAAGTTCGGCACCAATTTTTTCCGCGAGTTGGGTGGTGGTGAAAGAGGGCATGATTGAGAAATTTAGGCCGGCTAAAAAGCGGCGCTGATGCGACCGCACTCCAAACGCTCCGCGAGTGACAAGGCGTTGGATGCTGCGCGCCAGCGTTTGGAGTGCGGTCGCTTCAGCGCCGCTTTCGAGAGCGTGACGATGGAAAAAAGCATCATGATTGTTTGTGGCGATCCTATGTCGCGGCACGTTTCGCCGCGCCGTCGTTGACTCGCAATTAACGCGGAATATAGAGTCCGCGCGATTTTCCAAGCAAACAAAGTTTGGCGGGAAGTCACGACACAACGATCACAACGCACAAGCAGAACACAATTTTATGAGTCGCAAAATTCGTTACGGCATGGTGGGCGGCGGACGCGGAGCCTTCATCGGCGCGGTGCATCGCATCGCGGCGTCCATTGATCAGCAGATTGAACTCGTCTGCGGCGCGTTCTCTTCCGACCCCGAACGCTCCAAGGCCAGCGGCGCGGATTTCTTTCTGCCGCCGGCTCGCTGCTACGGGACGTATGAGGAGATGATCAAGGCCGAGGCCAAGCTGCCCGTCGGCGAGCGCATGGACTTCATCGCCATCGTCACACCGAATCACATGCACTTCCCGCCCGCCAAGATGGCGCTGGAACACGGCTTCGACGTGTTGAGCGACAAGCCCGCGACGCTGAATCTCGCCGAGGCCAAAAAACTCGCGGCCATTGTGAAGAAGACCGGCCGCCTCTACGGACTCACGCACAACTACACCGGCTACCCGCTCGTGAAGGAGGCGCGCGACATGATCCGCGCCGGCAAGCTCGGCAAGATTCGCAAGGTCGTGGCCGAGTATCCGCAAGGCTGGCTCGCCACGCGCATTGAAGCCAGCGGCCAGAAGCAGGCCGCGTGGCGCACCGACCCCAAGCGCAGCGGAGCAGGGGGCTGCGTCGGTGACATCGGCACGCACGCGGAGAACCTCGCCGAATACATCAGCGGCCTGCAGATCGAGGAGTTGGCAGCTGATATCACGGCGTTCGTTCCTGGGCGCAAGCTCGACGATGACGGCAACGTGCTGCTGCGGTTCAAGGGCGGCGCGAAGGGCGTGCTCCACTGCTCGCAGATCAGCGTGGGCGAGGAAAACAATCTGAACATCCGCGTCTATGGCGAGAAGGGCGGCCTTGAATGGCACCAGAAGGAGCCGAACACACTGCTCGTGAAATGGTCCGACCAGCCCATGCAGGTTTATCGCACCGCGAACGGTTATCTTTGCGACGCCGCGAAGGCCGCCGGTCGCACGCCGCCCGCGCATCCGGAGGGCTACCTCGAAGCCTTCGCGAACATTTACAAAAACTTCGCCAACGCCATCCGCGCGCGTCTCGACGGAAAAAAACTCCGTGCCGATGACCTCGCGAATGACTACCCGAAGATCGAGGACGGCGTGCGCGGCATGGCGTTCATCGAGGCCGTGGTGAAGTCCTCCAAGTCCAACGCGCGGTGGACGAAGCTGAAGATTTAACACTGGTTGCGGATTGCGCGCCTGCCGATTTCGGCTGGGCAAAGCGGACGAGAAGCGATAGCTTGCGCCCATGAAGATCGCAGAAATCAAAGGGATGGTGGAGCGGCAACCGTTCCGGCCGTTTGCCGTGCGGCTCAACAACGGGGCACAATACAACTTCAAGGATCCGCGTGATGTTGGCGCGACGAAGGATTATCACATCCTCGTTTTCTTCGGGCGCTCGGAAGCTGTGAGAATCGATACGGACAGCATCGCTGAGATCATCGAACGGCAGTAGCGCCAGTACGGGTCGCAACGGCTTGCTGCCCGCAACACACCGAAGTAGTTTCCCCTCCTGGGCAAAGTCACTGTCACCTTCAAGGCCACGAACTACGACGACTTGAGCGACGTGGCGCGCAAGCGGACCAAGCGCAAGCCCCGGCAGATCGAAGCGGAGGCCCTGGTGGATACCGGCGCGAACCGGTTCTACCTCCAACGGCGCGTCATCGAGGAGCTTGGCCTGCGACCCGTGAGCGAAAT
>JANNGC010000315.1:0-4782 GCA_031380445.1 Pedosphaera sp. | reverse complement strand
CGGAAGAGCCGACGCAGCAGAATAAAACAGCCGTCGCTCCAGTGGCTCGTGAGCAACGGCGCGTGCAGGCGCTTGAGAATTTCCGCCATCAGCCGCGCGTGCTCCTGCTCCTCCTTGATGAACAGATCGATGGACTTGATGTAGTCGCGATCGCCGGTCGTGTTCGCCGCCGCGCGCAAGTGCCGCCCTTCCCCGCTCTCGCCGATTTGAAAGCGTTGCAGCGAGCGGATGAACGGCTGGAGGAGTTTTGGCTCGATGTTGATTTCATCGCGCCACGGAATGACGAGGCGATGGTCGCGGTTGTGCTCGAAGTAATTCAGCCAGTGTTTCATGCGTGCTCCGTGAATTGTTCGGTGGGTGTGAAGTCGCGCAACCATTGCTCCACCTCGGCAATGGTTGCATCAGGAGTCGAAGTGCCAGCAGTAACGCCGACGGTCTCAGCATCGCGAAACCACTCGGCGCGCAAGTCCGCCGCCTGCTGAACGTGATGCACGCGGGCGCAGTGGCGTGAACAAGTCGCGACGAGTTCGCGCGTGTTGTTGCTATGTGTGCCGCCGATGACGATGACGACATCGCACTGGCGCGCGAGTTCGAGGGCGGCGGACTGGCGCTGCTTCGTCGGCTGGCAAACGGTGTCGCGGAAGCGGACCTCAGAATCTGGAAAGCGGGCGCGAATGAGTTGCACAAGGTGGCGCACGCGTTCAATCGGCTGGGTGGTTTGCGAGACGATGCCGAGGCGCGCGTGCGGCGGAAGTTGCTCCACGTCTTGCTCGGTCAGCACGACGTCGAACTCATCCAGGTCGCCCGTCAGGCCGCGCACTTCCACATGCTGCCTCTGGCCGATGATGATGGGGTGAAAGCCTGCCGCCACCAGTTCGCGTAACGCGCGGTGTGCGACGTGAACGAGCGGGCAGGTCGAATCCACGACGTTGAATCCCTCTTCGCGCAAATGGACGCGCATCCGGTCCGAGGTGCCGTGGGCGGTGATGAGAACCGTGTCCGTGACCGCCTCGTCGGGCTGGCGGGCGAAGCGCACCCCGCGTGATTGCAAATCCGCGAGCACGGTTTCGTTGTGCACGAGTTCGCCGAGCACGGTCACCGGCTGCTGCCGCGCAGTCTCGTGCGCGAGAGCGATGGCGTCGCGCACGCCGAAACACATGCCGAGGTGGGTGGCGCGCAGCACCCGCAGCGGAGCGCGGACCGCCGAGTCCGCAGGTCCCACTGAAACCGGCCTGCGTCCGCCCACGGTCTGCAATGTGGAAGTCGCAGCCAGCGCGCCAACGTCTGGCAGATTGAACACGCGGACTCGGCGGTCCGCGTTCCTGTCCTGGGTCAATGTCGTTTCCATAAGTTACTTTGCGTTGCAAAGTGTGAGACTGCGGCTCTGGAAATGTGTTCAAAAGATTTTCTACTTTTTCTTCGTCTGGGCGACGATGTCTTCCAGCAGGTCGAGGTAGGCGGTGAACTCTTTGCGGCCGGTGGCGGTCAAGGAGTAGGTAGTCATGCCCCGGCCCTCCTCCATGCTCTTCGTGAAGGAGATGTAGCCGGCCTCGTGCAAGGTGCGGAGATGGGCGGTCACGTTGCCGTCGGTCATCTTGAGCGTGTCGCGGATTTCGCGGAAGGGCATCTCCGGCGCGGCGGCCAGCATCGACATGATCGCGAGGCGGCCCTTCTCGTGAATGACCCGGTCGAGATTGAGAAACGGTTCCGGATTCACGCGCGGTTCCGGCGTTCGGTGAAGTAGAGGTAAATGCCGTAGGCGAGATGCAGCACGCCGAAGAAAAAGCCCATCACGTAATGGGCGTTCTGCCGCGTGTCGCCGATGGGAATGGGTGAAATGAGCAGCAGACCGCAGCCTGCATAAACAAAGGCCCGCCCGAACAATTTCACACCGCGCGGCGTGAAGAATCCGGCCGCGCACAAGGCGCATCCGTAGAGCAGCACCCAGGCCGCCGCCGCGTGCCATGATGCAACGCCGAGTTGGGCGTCCCACACAACCAGCATCACGGCTACGGCACCACCGGCGATGAACGACGGTTGCAACGCTTCGGTCACGCGCCGCGTCGGCGAAGACCAGACCGGTTCCTGGTCGCGCAACGCCTGGCGCCGCACGAGGAGAAATGACACCACGGACGTGACCAGCGAAACGCCCACCCAGTAGAGCGCAAAGCTGCGATTGGAACTCACCGGCACGAAGTGCGCGACGGCGGCGGCGGCGAGACCGATGAGTCCGGCGCTCAACATCACGGGCGCGAGCGCGCGGCGATACAGCGCGGAACGCTCCATGAGCGTGCGGATGGTCTGAATGTTTTCAGAGGCCCAATTGGAATCCATACCGGTTACTTTGCCTTGCAGAGCGCAGGCGTCAAGGAGGGAGAAGCCTGGGTTGAGTTGCAATGTAAAGCGGTGCTAAAGCGACCGCTTTCGAGGCCTACTTCATTGCCTGCGTCAATGCCTCGACCACCATGCCTGCCGTCAGGGCCTCGGGGAGCACGAGCGGCGGTTTCGTGGCGTCTTTCGGATAGACGAGCACCAGCGGCACACCGGCGCGCTGGAACTTTTCCAACTCCGTCGTGATGACATCGGAGAAGGTCGTGTAGTCCGCGAGCAGGGCCACGGCGGAGATCTCCTTCAGCTTGGCGCGCACGGAGGCACTGGCCAGCGCCGGCTTCACGATGGTGTTGCAGGTCGGACACCACTTGGCGGTGAAGTCCACGATCACGACGCGCCCGGCAGCACGGGCTTGTATCACAGCGTCGGGACTCCACGGCTGCCAGTCGTAGCCGGCGGGCGCGAGGGCGAGCGTGTTCTTGCCTTCGCTCTTGGTATCCGGTGAACGCCATTTCAATTCCGTTTCCAAGGCCCACGCGTAGCCCGCGCCGAGCAGGACGAGCGTGAATACCAGACCCAGCGCGCGACGTGAACCGCCGCGTTGCACAAAGGTACCAAACATCCACGCCGCCGCGCCGACAAAGACGAGGAACACCCCCAGCCACCACGCGCGGTCGCCGTAGAACGTCGTCGTGAGATTCAGCAGCCAGAGCGCGGTCGCGAGCATCGGGAAGCCCATGCCGATTTTGAAACGCTCCATCCACGCGCCGGGCTTGGGGAGAAATTTCAACCACTTCGGATTCCAACTCAGCAGCAAGTACGGCGACGCGAGGCCGAGCGCGATGACGATGAAGAACAACACGATCATGTGCGCCGGTTGCGCGAACGCAAACCCCAGCGACGCGCCCAAGAACGGTGCGGTGCAAGGCGTGGCCAGCACGGTGGCGAGCACGCCGTTCATGAAGGCGCCCGCGCTGCCGTGGCGTGAGGATGCCGAACCCGCCGCACTCATCGCGCCGCCACTGAGCGTGATCTCAAAAATGCCGAACAAGTTGAGCGCCACCAGCGTGACGATGACCGTGAGCGCGACGATGAAATACGGGTTGCTGAATTGCAGCCCCCAGCCCGCCTTCTGCCCCGCCGCTTTCACGCCGATGACCACGCCCGCGAGGACGAGAAACGACACGACGACGCCGAGCGTGTAAAGCAGGCCAAGTGTCTTCACGCGGCCCGGCGTCTCGCGGCTTTGATTCACGAAGCCGAGAATCTTGAGCGCGATGACGGGCAGCACGCAGGGCATGATGTTGAGAATGAGTCCGCCGATGAACGCGTAGAGAAACCAGACCCAGATTGATTTGGTGGCGACGGCACCGACGCCCGACGACGCAGCCTCGGCGAGCGGCAACGTAACTTCGTAGCCCGCGAGACGCTCGCCTTCTTTGCGCACGAGCAGGCCGGTGATTTCTTTGGGCCAAGTGTCGCCGGAGCGTTCGGCGGTTTTGCGGAGCAAGGCCAGCGTGGGAGAAGCCGTGGCCACAATCGTCTTCGGCGAAATCGTGGCGAAGGCATTCGTGTAGGGAAAAAAGTCCGGCGCGGTCGCGCCGGTCGTCCACTCGACAAGGAGCGCGCGTTTGGCCGCGTCGGCGGGCGCGTCCCATTTCGCGGTGACAGGGCCGGGTGATTCTTTCACCGGCAAACGGCGTTGCGCTTCGGCGAAGAAATTCGTGTCGCTGTTCAGGCGCGACTCGTTGGTGATGAGCAGCGTGCCGCGCACGGTGTTGCTGCCGGGGACACAGGCGATTTCGCACTCCAGCCATTTCACCAGAGCGCTCAAGTCGCGTTCGCCAGTTGCCGCATCGCTGGCAATCTTCAACGGGACCAGCAGCACGGCGCGGTCGTGGAAGACGTAGGTCGTGAGCTTCAACTCATCCGGCGAAACGAACTTCTCCGGCACCGGCCACTGAAGCTCACCGGCGGACAGTCCGGCGGGCAGGTTCCAGTAAATCTCCGTGGCCTGCCCAGATTCGCCGGGGTTGCTCCAGTAGGTGTGCCAACCCGCGTCCATCGTGAGTTCCACGCCGGCGGTGATGGTTTCACCGGGCCGCGCGGCCTCGTGCGAGAGGACGATGCGGGCACGCGTGTGCTTCTTGTTGCCGAGCACGCGGGTGGGATTGCGGAATTGAAATTGATCAGCCTGCGCCCACGCCGTCGAGACGGCGAAGGCGAGGAGCAACAGCACCCGGAACATTCGCATGAGCGTAAGATGCCGAACGAGGCGATTTGTTTGAAATTATTTTTCCAGACCCGCCGGAGCGCGGACAGTCCTGTCCGCAGCAAGCCGCTGAGTGGTGAGGCGCTTTGATTATCTGATGAGTCCCGCAGTTCGTGGCTTACTGCGGACAGGAATGTCCGCGCTCCGTCCGGGCTGCTTGCACTCCGGGCAGGTCGCGC
>JANNGC010000300.1:0-3598 GCA_031380445.1 Pedosphaera sp. | reverse complement strand
CTCACACGCGCTCATTCGCGAGAGCACTTACCAGTTTGATTATCTGGATTTTCGGAAGCGCTTGCTGCCGCTCGTGAAGGAAGTCGTGCCACGTTTCAATCAGTTTCACGAACTCAAGCAGCAGTTGCTGGAGAAGGAACGCAAGCGCCTACGCCTGCACGAACTCAAGCCGCGCGTGCTGGGTTCGTTCGTGCGCAACCAGTTGGTTGATCAGCTCTACCTCCCGCTCGTGGGGGACAATCTCGCGAAGCAAATCGGCGCGGCGGGCGACAAGAAGCGCACGGACCTGATGGGCATGTTGCTGCTGATTTCACCGCCCGGTTACGGCAAGACCACGTTGCTCGAATACGTCGCGGTGCGCCTCGGCATCATCTTCGTCAAGATCAACGGGCCGGCCATCGGCCACGCCGTCACGTCGCTCGACCCGCAGGAAGCGCCGAACGCCGCCGCACGCGAGGAAGTGCAGAAGCTGAATCTCGCGCTGGAGATGGGCGACAACATCATGCTCTGCGTGGATGACATCCAGCATTGCAACCCGGAGTTTTTGCAGAAGTTCATTTCGCTCTGCGACGGCCAGCGCAAGATCGAGGGCATCTGGCGCGGCCAGCCGCGCACGTATGATTTGCGCGGGCGCAAGGTCGTGGTCGTGATGGCCGGCAATCCTTACACCGAGAGCGGACAGAAGTTCAAAATCCCCGACATGCTCGCGAACCGCGCCGACACCTACAACCTCGGCGACATGGCCAGCGGCAGCGCGGAGTGGTTCAAGGCGAGCTATCTGGAAAACGCCGTCACGTCGAACGCCGTTCTCGCGCCGCTCGCGAACAAAAGCCAGAAGGACGTGCGCGGTTTCATCCGTCTGGCGGCGGGCGGCGCGCGCGATCAGGAGACCTTCGAGGGCAGCTATTCGCAGCAGGAGGTCGAGGAGCTTCTCGCCGTGCTGAAGAAGCTCGTGAAGATTCGCGACGTGCTGCTGCGCGTGAATCAGGAATACATTTATTCCGCCGGCCAGGCCGACGAGTTCCGCACCGAGCCGCCGTTCCGCCTGCAAGGCTCTTATCGCAACATGAGCCGCCTGACGGAAAAAGTCGTGCCGATCATGAACGACGCCGAAGTGCAGGCGCTGATTCTCGATCATTACCAGAACGAGGCGCAGACGCTGACCACGGGCGCGGAGGCGAATCTCTTGAAGCTGCGCGAAATGCTCGCGCTCCTGACGCCGGAGGAGAAGACGCGTTGGGAGGAAATCAAACGCACCTTCAAACGCAATCAGCTCTCGCGCGGCGGCGATCAGTCCAATCCGATGGGCCAGGTGGTGACGCAACTTTCAGCGTTCCAGCAGGGACTTGAAGGCATCCAGAACGCGCTGGAGAAGCAGTTGCAGCAAGCGCCCGCGCCGGTGGTGATTGATGTCACGCCGCTGGGGAAGAGCTTCGATGCGCTGCGAAGTTCGATTGAGGAGAAAGTCGCCAAAGCGCCAGGTGGTGGCGGCGACCCCACGCAGATGCGCAGCCTGATGCACGAGATGGAGATGCTGCACAGCACGCTGGCGACGTTGAAGGATCTCGCCGCGCAGCAGCGCGATCATCTGAAGTCGTCGCAGGATTTGCTCCAGACCCGCGCGCAGCAGGGCGTAGTGGAAATCCAATTGACGCAGGAGATGCTGACGAACGAACGCGCGTTCCTCGAAAAATTTCACGAAGTCCTCGCCACGGCGGAGCAGAAGCCGAAGCAGGAGGGCGCATGAATCGCGCCGAAACTCATTTGGAGTGCGCCGGCAGAGCGATAGCGGCGACGGCGCTTTCGAGCGGTGAGTGGTGTGCGAACTTTCCAGCTCTTCGCGCGTGCGAAAGCGGTGTCGCCGCTCCGCTCTGCCACCGCAGTCCACATGGCGGCGGCGCTCCGATGATCGTTTTCCAGAACCGTGATGCAGTTACCTGAATCGCCTATGAAAAAGTTCATCACCAAAGTGCAGGACGTGCGGCAGAAGGCGGCGGAGATCGCCAGCGTCATCGAGAGCGCGCCCGCGCGGGCCGCTGAACTCCGCGAAGCCGTGCTGGCCACCGCCGGACAGATGCACCAGATGCGCCGCACGGTGCAGGACGCCGCGCACGGCTTGGTAGCGAACGACGAGGGGCGGCTCATCACCGCGCTGCATGAGATCGACGAACGCGCGGAGACGTTTCGCGCGGCGGGCTACGAACTGGAGAACGTGGAAATGGAACTGGCCGCGCCGCAGCGCCTGATCGTTCACCTGGAGAAAGTAGCCGACGTTTCCTTCTCCACCCTGCGCTCTCTGGCCGACGCGAACGCGAGCCACCCGACGACGCACGCCATTCTGACCGCGTTACTGAAAGCGGAGGACATGTCGGACAAGGTGACGCTGCAACATCTGCAATACCATCAACTGACCATTTACATGGGGCCGGTGCCCACGGTTCGGCTGTGCTGGTGCGCGCCGAGCAAGTCGGTGCCGCCGCCGGTTCCCACCAGTCACGTCACATCTGCGGCAGCCACTCCTGCTCCCGCCAGCGCACCCGCCGGCAGCAGCTTCGGAACGTTGTTGGGACAAAGTTCGTTTTTTGAAGCGCGGCCCGCTGCGACTCCGCGCGCCGTCGCAACCGTGGCCAATCCGGAGACAGCGGCGAGTGTGTCGCCAACTCCCGTCGCTCACGCGCCGTCCGCCGCGCCGATCTCGACGGCAAAAGAAGATCCTTTGGCGCGCTTCAAGAAAATGCCTAATCTCTCGCGGAAGCACTGAGGGAGCTTCGATGCACGACCACGAAGTTCGGGCCACGCTCGCGGCCAGCCTGCAAGACGGCCAGTTGGATCGCACGGAGCGCGACTCATTCCGCGCGTGGCTGGAGAAAGCGGCACCGGACATTCAGAAGCGCGGCGTGTATCAGAGCATGGCTTTTGATCTGGTCCGCGAAGCGTTGGAGCGAAACACCGTGCCGCTGCATTCCGCGCTGAACTGGCTGGAGCGCATCACCAAACTCCTGACGCCGCTCGCCTCCACCGCGCCCGCCGCCGCCATCGCCGAAGCGTGTTTCAGTCCGCAGCATGATTGCGCCAGCCGCATCGTCAGGTTGTTCGAGGGCGCGCGCCGCTCCGTGGACGTTTGTGTTTTCACCATCACCGATGACCGCATCACCGAGGCCATCACCCGCGCGCATCGTCGCGGCGTGGCGCTGCGCGTGATCACGGACAACGACAAGTCGTACGATGCCGGCTCGGATATTCAACGACTCGAACGCGCCGGCGTGCCAGTGCGGCTGGATGTCACGGCGTTCCACATGCACCACAAGTTCGCGGTGTTCGACGGCGGAGTTCTGCTCAATGGCAGTTACAACTGGACGCGCTCGGCCTCGTTGAACAACGAGGAGAATTTTATTCTGACCAGCGACCCGAAACTGGTGCAGCCGTTCCGTCAGTTGTTTGATCAGTTGTGGACATATTTCGGGAACCCCACGGGCGCGGCTCTACCGGGAGTTTGAAATGCGGCAAAGTGTGCGCGTCCGAAAGCGGCGCTGAAGCGACCGCACTCCAAATGCTGGCGCGCAGCATCAGACGCCTCCTCCTTCGCGGAGCGTTTGGA
>JANNGC010000317.1:0-3477 GCA_031380445.1 Pedosphaera sp. | reverse complement strand
CTGGCTGGCGCAGAGCGTGCGGCGGCTGTGGCGGTTCAAGGCGCGGGTCAGGTCGGACAGTTCGAGCAGCGGCCGCGCCCAGTGGAGGTTCACAATCAAATCGTAGCGATGGCGGCTGCCGAACGAGGTCGTCCACAGATACAGCATCGCGATGGAAATCAACGAGCAGCCGATGACGGCGGTCGTGAACTTCTGCGAGCCGCACGCGAGACCGATGACGAGCACGGTCAGGATGTAGGTCGTGTCGAGCGTGTCGCGGAGAATGTTGCGGAAGCGGACGATGGCGAACACCGCCATCATGCCGAACGCGGTCACGATGCTGTTCGCCAGCACGCCCATGACGATGGAGACGATGACGGGCATGAGAACCAGCGCGTTCACGAACGAGCGGGAGTAGGACAGCCCAGAGTGGGTAAGCATATACACCCACGCCACGATGTGACCCATCGCGAAGGCGAGCAGAAGGCCCAAGGCCATGGCGGGAAAATTCGTCGGCGCAATGCCGTAATCCCCGTGCATCAAGGCATTAAATATCGAATCCATCATAAAATTAACAACCACCGCAGCGGCATGTTTTCATGCCAGTGCCCCGGTGAGTTTGTCGCGTATTCTTCACAAAATTGGTTCAGCGTTGTCAAGCGCACCGGCCCACCGGGGAATTACGAAGCGGCACCTTCGTATCATCCTTGGCCTTGGCGCAAAGCTCCATGACTAGCGGACGTTCGCCGAAAATCTTTACTGGCCGAGGGTTGTCCCGGTGCGGTGCGTGGTTTCGCGTCATGGTTGTTTGCGTAGTTTCGCGAGCGCCTGGAGGGCGGGCGGGAAGTCCGGGCGCAGGCGCAGCGTCTCGCGAAAGGCCGACACGGCTTCGTTCGTCTGGCCCATCGTGAGGTGCGCGGCTCCGAGGTTGAAACGGGCTTCGAGATAATTGGTGTCCAACCGCGCCGCCTCGGCGAACTGCTGCAAGGCCGCCAGTGAATTTCCCTGCTCGGCGAGCGCGCGCCCGAGGTTGTTGTGCGCGGTGGCGTTGTCCGGCGTTTGCTGGAGCACGGCGTGGAACTGCTCGGTCGCTTCGGCGTAACGTTTCTGGCGCGTGAGCAGATTGCCGAGATTGTTCCGCGCCTCGGCGTACTCGGTGAAGTTCGAGATCGCGCGACGATAGGCGTATTCGGCTTCCGGCAGTTCGCCGAGGCGGACCAGGGCCACGCCGAGGTTGAACCACGCCTCCTCGTGCTCCGGCTTCAACTCGGTCGCGCGGCCGAAACACAGGAAGGCCAGCCCCGCGCGGCCCTCTTCCAGCAACCGGCTGCCGGAACCGAGCAGTTCATCCAGGTTCGACTCGTTGGTCAGCCAGCCGGAGAACTTGGCCATGTCGAAGGCGTTCGAGGCGACCAGGCCGGTGCGCGGCGGGGGCTTCGTCGGTGCGGGCGAAGCGGACCGGCTGATGACATTTTTCGCGCCAGCCTTTTTCCACCAAGTCAGCCCGACCACGGCGGACACCAGAACCACCACGACGGCCAGCCAGATGGAACTGCGCGGACGCGGTCGGCGGGATTTTTTCTGCTTGGGCACGGCCTGAGCGTGGCGCGACGGAGAAACTTCTTCAACGCCCAATCCGCGCGTAACGCCGGCTTTCCAGTCTCGCGTCGGTGTTGCTCAAAAATCTTCCCGCCAGTGTCCGAGCAGATGTACGTCATCGATCAGCAGTTCCGTTCCCGCGTCGGCGGTGAACTCGATGGCCAGCAAATCCAAATCCGCCAGCGGCGCTTTCGGGAAACTTCCGAAGGTCAAGCGCGCCTTCGTCCAGTTCGTCGAGACCGTCACCGTCTGGACACACCGGGAGGTGACTTGCTTGGTCGTGAACGCATTCGCCGCCAGCGTGAACACCGCCCGCCCCGTCCCGCCCGACGTCCGCAGCCACAGCGCTAAACCTTCCGCCCCGTTCTCCTGGACGAACCACCCGCGCAGCCGTGTCGATTCCACACTCACGGATTTCCGTCCCGCCGGCACGCGCGCCGGCAGCGCCGCGCGCCCGCTGCGCGCCAACGCATTCGTGCGCAGTGAATCGCCCGAAACGCGCCAGCCCTCCAGCCCTTGCTCAAAACCTTCGACGAACGCCCAGAACAAACGCGACGGACGCTCCATCCCCAGCCCGCGCGGATGCGCCAGCCGTAGCGGAGAGACCGCCGCTCGCCCGCTCACGAGCGCGGCGACGAAATAAATCTGCGGCACGTCCAGACTGTCCACGGGGATTTCCGCGAGCCAGCCCGGCCCCGTGCGCCGCATCGCCAGCGTCCGCCAGTCGCGCGCCGGCCAGTGTCCCGGCGCGTCCGCGCTCACGATCAATTTCAACTCGCTCAACGCCTCGCCCCCGTCGCACTTCACCTGCAACACCCCCGCCACCACCTCCGCGCGCAACGTGGCAAACTCATTCGTCAACACCACGGCTTCGGCAAACCGCTCGGGCCGCGCGCCCGCCTCCGCAAGCCAGCGATCCGCCGCCTCCGGCCCGGCGCCGAAGCCAGCCGCCAGTCCGAGCGTGAAAAAAATTGCCGCCATAAACCAACGCATCCGCCGCACTACACCACGGGAGCGCGCCGGGGAAAACCACGAATCGGCCACAAATGTTTCTCTGCTGTTTGAAGTTTGATGTTTGGTGTTTTTCCCTCGCACACTCGCCGCCACGATGAGCATAGCGACCCGCACTGGAGATGACGGCACCACCGGCCTGATGTACAAACGCCGCGTCCCCAAGACGCACCCGCGCATCGAGGCCAATGGCGCGATTGATGAACTCAACGCCGCCCTCGGCGTCGCCCGCGCCGGCTGCACCGACGAATGGTTGCGCGGGGAAATCTTCGCCACGCAGAAGCAGCTCGTGGACGTGATGGGCGAACTCGCCACCGCACCCGCCGATCTCGAACGCTACGCCCGCGACGGCTTCACCATCATCTCGCCCGCCATGACCGCGCGGCTGGATGAGTTGGTGAAACATCTCGAGGCGCAGAAAATTTCTTTCAAAGGCTGGGCCACGCCCGGGGCCACGCCGCTCGCCGCGCAACTCGATCTCGCCCGCACCGCCGGACGCCGCGCCGAGCGCCGCGTCTGCGCCATCCGCGAAGCGGGCGAGCCGCTGAACGAGGAAATTCTCATCTACCTCAACCGCCTCTCCGACGTGCTCTGGCTCCTGGCCCGCTGGGTGGAGACCAAGGCGGGTGTGGATGGAAAGTAGCGTGATGGAGCGCGGCATTTATGCCGCTTCAACGTGGACAGTTCTTTGGCATCCGAAGCTCAAAGGTCATGCGAACACTGAAGCGGCGTGAACGCCGCGCCCCGTCGTCCCGGCAAACTTTCTTTTCACCCGCGCCCCGCTCGCGTATCACCAAGGCCGGAAAAAATCATGAGCCAATCGCCACCCATCAGCGACCACGAGTTGCAATCCGTCGCCCGCCTCAAGGAATCCGCCGCGCGCATCAA
>JANNGC010000229.1:0-5095 GCA_031380445.1 Pedosphaera sp. | reverse complement strand
TCGACATCGGTGAAGCCGGCCTTCGCAATTTGTTGCAGCGCCAGCTTGCGGTAGCGCGCCGTCTCGCGCCGCCAGTCCACGTTCGGGTGCTGATGCGTGACGGGCAGCAGCACGTAGAGCGCGCTCTTGCCGCGCGGCGCGAGCGTGGCGTCGGTCACGCTGGCGTTCTGCACGTAGAACGACGGCTCGTCGCTGAGGACGTGGCGATTTTCGATGTCGTCGAGATTCTGCGCGTAGTCCTTGGCGATGAAAATGTTGTGATGTGGCAGGTCGTATTCCCCATCAAGGCCGAGGTAGAGCATGAAGGTGGAACAGGAGAATTTCTTCTTGGCGATCTTCTTGTCGCTCCAGCGCGAGCGCAGGTGATCCGGCACGAGCCGCTGCATGGCGCGGGCGAAATCGCCATTCATGACCACAGCGTCGGCACGGTGAACATCGGTAGCCGTGCGGACCCCGACGGCGCGTTTGCCCTCGAAGATAATTTCTTCCACCGGCTCGTTGAGCAGAATTTCCACGCCGCACCGCTGGGCCACCCGGGCCATCGCGTGGCTGATTTCCGCGCAGCCGCCGACGGGATGAAACACGCCATGCTCGTATTCGAGGAAGGAGAGAATCGAGAACAGGCTCGGACAGCGGAACGGTGACATGCCGAGGTATTTCGACTGGAAGCAAAATGCGAGGCGCACGCGCTCGTCGCGGAAGAAGCGTTTGAGGTAAGTGTCGATGCTCTGATGCGGGCGGAGCATCGGGATCAGTTTCAGCAAATGCGCCGAGAGCATGTCGCGCCAGCCGTGGTAGGCCTGTTCGAGACAAGGCTCCATCGCGGTCATCTTCGCGCGGTTCTCGTTCAGGAAGCGCGCGAAGCCGGGCGCATCGGCCGGAGCGAGACGGCTGATCTCCTGCTCCATGCGCTTGAGGTCCGGAGTGGCGTCCATCTGCCCGCCGGCACCGAACAGAATCCGATACTGAGGATCAAGGCGGATAAGTTCGACCTCATCGCGCAGATTCGCACCGGCGACTTGGAAAATTTCTTCCAGCACGCGCGGATAGAGAAAGAACGTGGGGCCAACATCGAATTTGTAATCGCCCAGTTCGAGGCGGCTGGTGCGTCCGCCGAGTTGGGGCGCGCGTTCGAGAACTTTCACCCGCACGCCGGAGGCCGCGAGGAGAATGGCACTGGCCAGCCCGCCAGGGCCGGCACCGATGATGATGACTTCTTTGCTCATGAACGTGAGGGGGTTGGTTGAACGAAGCGAGGTTGGACGGAACTGAGACCGCCGTCCACGGCGATTACTTGGCCGGTGACGAAATTATTTCGCGGCTCCAGCAGCCAGGCGATGGCGGAGGCGACGTCGTCCGCTTCTGCAATGCGCCCGAGCGCGTGCATCGCGGTGGAGGCGGCGAGCGAGGCGGGATTCGCCGTCAGTGTCGTGGTAAGCGGCGTGCGAGTGAGTCCGGGGGCAACGCAATTCACGCGCACTTTCTGGCGCGCGTAGGTCGCGGCGGCGGAGCGCGCGAGTCCGATGACGCCGGCCTTCGCAGCGGCAATCGCTTCGTGATTGGCGATGCCGAACTGCGCCGCCGAGGAAGAAACCAAGACGATGGAACCGCCGGACGGACGACGCATCATCGCCGCCGTCGCCGCGCGCACGACGTTGAATGCGGAAGTGAGATTGGCGAGCAGCGTCGTGTTCCACTCGTCGTCCGTGGTCAGGTGAGCGGGCTTGAGCAGCAGCGAGCCGACGCAATGCGCGACTCCATCCACGCCACCGAATTTTTCCGTCGCGAGTTCGAAGAGTCGCCGGACGTCGTCGGAGATTGTCGCGTCAGCTTTTACCGTGGTGATGTTCGGGAGCGAATCCGCGAGTAAGCGAAGCGAATCTTCCGAGCGCCCCGCGACCACGAGCCGCACGCCGCGCGCGTCCAGCAGACGACAAAGCGAGGAGCCAATTCCTCCTGTTCCACCAAAGACAATGTTGACTGGAGCTGTGGTCATGGGTCGCTGTAACGTTCGTTACAGGCACAGATTGTCTAACCAATCCAACTTTGTCAAATACTTGTCTTGATTTGTTTAGTCAGGCATTAACCAGCTTATTCCATAGTATTTAATGCCATTTGATGAAATCTATTGAACTGTGTTTAGTTTATGTCTAACTATAGACCCAATGTCTCAGGCACATCATTCCATCCAGAGCGTAGCCCGGCGCACGGGGCTGACCGCGCACGTCATTCGTGTCTGGGAAAAACGCTACGGGGCCGTGCAGCCGACTCGCACCGGCACGAACCGGCGGCTCTACACAGATGCGGAAATCGAGCGGCTGCAATTGCTGCGGCGCGCGACGGAGTCCGGTCACAGCATCGGGACCATCGCCACGCTGGAGAACGCGCGCCTGACGGAGCTGGCCGCGCCGGTGGCTGAATCTCCGCGCGCCCTCACCGCCACCCCGCGCGGAAAAAGTGCGGAGGGATTCGTCCAGCAGTGCATCGCGGCCACGCAGAAGCTGGACGCGCTCGCCTTCGAGGACGCCTTGCACCGCGCCACTGTTGCGCTCGGGCAGCATGGGTTGCTCGAACAGGTGGTGGCTCCGGTGGCGCAGGCGATTGGCGACTTGTGGCGCGACGGCACGATCACGGCGGCGCATGAACATTTTGCCAGCGCGGCGATCCGGGTTTTCCTCGGGCACGCCTCGCGGCCCTTCGCGCTGCCGGCAAATGCGCCGCATCTGATCGTGGCGACGCCCTCCGGCCAGTTGCACGAGCTGGGCGCGGTGATGGTCGCCGCCGCCGCGACCGACCTGGGCTGGCGCGTGACGTATCTGGGCACGAGTTTGCCAGCGGCGGAAATCGCCGGCACGGCCATGAACAACAGTTCCGCCCGCGCCGTGGCCCTCAGCATTGTCTATCCCGCCGATGACGAGCAACTGCCGGGCGAGTTGGAAAAACTCCGTCGTTACCTGCCCGCCGAAGTGGCCATCATCATTGGTGGTCGCGCCTCGGCTTCCTACGATGAGTCCATCAAACGCATCGGCGCGACGCGCTCCGGCAGTCTGAGCGAGTTCTGTGATCAATTGAACGCCCTCCGCAAACTGCCGAAACGAAAGACCGTCAGCTCATGAAAAAATTCTTCTCCCGCAACATCACTTCCGCCGGACGCTGGATGCGCGCGGTGGTCGCGCTGGCCTTGCTGATCGGCGGCATCATCGCGGTGCGACAACTCGTGTGGCTCGGCGTGGTGCTGTTTGTTTCCGCCGGGTTCGTCTTGTTCGAGGCGGCGCGCGGCTGGTGCTTCCTGCGCGCGTGCGGCATCAAGACGAAGCTTTGAGCCAAGCCCGCCGTGCGCGAACACCTCTTCCAATCTGAACTGTGGCTGCCGCGCCCGCGCGAGGAAGTGTTCAACTTCTTCGGCGACGCGCGGAACCTGCAGGCCATCACGCCGCCCTTCCTGAACTTCACCGTGCTCACGCCCGCGCCCATCGTGATGCGGGCGGGGACACTCATTGATTACAAGCTGCGTGTGCGTGGGATTCCCCTGCGCTGGCGTACGCTGATCAGCGCGTGGGAGCCGCCGCATCGTTTCATGGACGAGCAACTGCGCGGCCCCTACCGCCAGTGGATTCACGAGCACACCTTCGAGGAACGCGACGGCGGCACGCTGGCCAAGGATGTCGTGCGCTACTCCGTGTTCGGCGGCGCAATCGTCGACCGGCTTTTTGTGCGCCGGGATGTGGAGAAAATCTTCGCGTATCGAGAGAAGCGGTTGAAGGAGTTGCTCGGTCCCGCGCCCAGCGGCTCTGCTCATCAAAAGCAAAACAGGCCGTCCGCCTGAGCGAACGGCCTGCGGGTGCCTGCGCTGGTTTCAAACTCCCGTCATCCGCGTGCGGGCAAGGTCGGCGGCAAGTTCGCCGGCAGAAGACCGGCGGCCCTCGCATACAAGGCGCGGCGGCGGCAGCTCGTGAACACGGCTAGGTTGAAGAAGTGCATCGCGCCCAGCACCAGCAGCACGAGGCCGACCTTGGTGCTCAGGCTCTCCAGCGCCTCCTTCATGTCCCCGGCCAGCACGCCGAAGCGCAGCGCCAGCGTTACGAATCCGACATTGATGAGGTAGAAACCAACGACCAACAGATGATTCACGGAGTCCGCCAAACTCTCGTTCCCGTGGAAGCAGTCCACGAGGAAGATGCGCCCGTTCTTGTGCAGGGTGCGCGCCACCCAGACGGTGAGGGCAAAGCTGATGGCGAGGTAGGTCAGGTGAGTCCAGAGGATCAGTTTCATAAGTTTCCTTTCCGGTTGCGTGACAGTAATTTCTGTCACTACAGAAACTTAGGAACACGAGGCCGTTTTGGCAAGGGCAAATTTGCCGCCTCTTCTCGCCGGCACGCTTCTCCCAGGCGCGGCCGGGGCCGAGGTTTGAAAACGGGGCGGCCTGGACCCGTCACGGATGGACCGCTCTCCGCATGGTGAACGGAACGCTCTCAACCGTCTGGAGCACCACGGACGAGAAACGAAAATCATCCGCCTGCGCGGCGCGGACAATTTTACGGACGGCGGGCGCGTCGGACGGTTCCACGCCGCGCCCGAGCGCGAAGGTGAGCAGCTTTTCCGTCAGCGTGCTGACGAACAAGTCGGGATGTTTGAGCAACGCCGCCTCGAGCCCGCGCACCCCGGTGAACGTGCTGCCGTCGGGCAGGCCGCCGGTCGCGTCCACGGGCTGACCGTCCTCGAGCGTGCGCCAGCGGCCGGTGGCGTCGTAATTTTCCAGCGCGAAGCCGACGGGGTCCATCAGGTTATGGCAGCCCGCGCAGGCGGCGCTGGCGCGATGTTCGGCCAGGCGGGCGCGCACGGAGAGCGTCGCCGAGACGGTGTTGTCCTTCAGGTTGGGCACGTTCGGTGGGGGCGGAGGCGGCGGAGTGCCGAGAAGATTTCCCAGAACCCAGTTCCCGCGCAGCACCGGCGAGGTGCGCGTGGCGTAGGAAGTCACCGTGAGCACGCTGCCTTGCCGCAGCAAACCGCCGCGCGCGCGGTCCTGGTCCAGCGCGACCCGGCGGAAGTGGCTGCCGTAGATGTTGGGGATTCCGTAATGCTTCGCGAGCCGCTC